>JAJDFU010000269.1 GCA_020528935.1 Saprospiraceae bacterium
TGGGGGGATGGTTGACCGGTGCAGTGGACCGGGTCTGTCTGTGCCTGCCTTTGGAAAGCCTTTCCACTCTTTTTGCCTCACAGGCGGTGATCCCCAGCCGTTCAACCCAATGTGGGATCTGCTGGTCGGCATCGCTGCGGGACAAGCCTTTCAGGCGGGCGAGGTACAGCAGGTGCTCTCCCACCTTCATTTTTTTGTACAGCCCCCGTTCTTCGGGCATGTAGCCGATTTGTGCCGGGTGGCGGCTGCTGATGCGCTCTCCGTCAAAGAAAACCCGGCCGCTGTCGGCCTTGGTGATGGTGGTTATGATGCGAATGAGCGACGTTTTACCGGCACCATTGGGACCGAGCAGGCCGAAGATTGCCCCGTGAGGCACTTCAAAGCTGACACGGTTCACAGCAATGTGTTTGCCGTAGGTCTTCATCACCTCTTCCAAACGCAAAATAGGCATATCGCAAGTTTCCCGCTGATGCGAAATCCGGTTTTGAAGACTAACAACGAGATCGGTCTACTCGTTCTCGCCCTTGCCGGTTATCGCTGTGGTCAAAATGAAGCAAGTATAGGTATTTTTCTCTTTTATGCGTAGCACAACCGGAAGAGCGGGCCGTTCTCGGTAAATCGCATGGCGGAAAAATATTTTTTACCCCCCCCTTCCGGCACAGTGCTCCTTCGGCGGGATGTGGATAAACAATGCTTGGGTTTAACGGGCATTTTTTCTAGATTTGATTACTCCTGTCCGGGTTGCGGCTCATCCCCTCGGTTCAAAGGAGCACAATCCGCTTGATACTGATTTATAACTCGATTAACAGTGCGGTAACAATCGCGCCTTCTTTTCCACAACGGAGGGCCCGGTTCTCCACATGTGTGGAAAAGAGGCAGGGATTATTCAACAAATTAAGGTGGTAGCAATCAACCGTTTGGGCAAAAAAACCAGATGATGGCAAAAGATCGAGGCACGAAGATACCTTCCCGGGGTGCCGGATTGGGAAGCGGGCGCAGCCGGAATGAAGATCTCTCGGATTTTGTATTCGGAAAAGTTCCCCCGCAGGCCAGGGCGCTGGAGGAAGCCGTGCTGGGTGCCCTTATGCTGGACAAGGACGCCATGGCGGTGGTGCTGGACATCCTTCGCCCGGCGAGCTTTTACCACGATGCGCACGGCCTTATTTACGGGGCTATGATGCGCCTGTTCGAGCACTCCCAGCCCATCGATCTGTTGACGCTTACCGAGGCCCTGAAAAAGGAAGGCGAGCTGGAAGCTGTCGGCGGGCCGGCTTATCTGGTGGAGCTGACCGAGCGCGTAGCTTCTTCGGCCAATCTGGAATACCACGCCCGCCTGGTCGCACAGAAGTTTATCCAGCGCGAGCTGATCCGCGTTTCCTCCTCGGTGATCAGGGATGCGTATGAAGATACCACGGATGTGTTCGACTTGCTGGACAAGGCCGAACAGGGGCTGTTCGACATCGCTCAGCGCAACATGAGCCGGAGCGTGGAGACCATGGGATCCCTGGCCTCCAAAGCGATCAAGCAGCTGGAAGAGCTTCGCCATCGCGAAGACGGTCTCACCGGCGTACCTACCGGCTTTTCTTCGCTGGACCGGCTCACCTCCGGCTGGCAGCCCAGCGACCTGGTCATCGTCGCCGCGCGTCCCGGCATGGGTAAGACGAGTTTTACTCTCTCGCTGGCCCGCAATGCAGCCGGCGATTTTGACCGGCCGGTTGCGGTCTTTTCTCTGGAGATGTCGGCCCTCCAGCTGGCCCAGCGCCTCATTTCCATGGAGGCCGAGGTGTCGGGCAGCAAGATGCGCAACGGCCAGCTGGAGGATGGCGAATGGGAACAGTTGCACCAGGCCATCGAACGCATCAGTGAAGCCCCCATCTACATCGACGATACGCCGGGCATCAACATCTTCGAGCTTCGGGCCAAGTGCCGGCGCCTCAAGATGCAGCACGACATTCAGCTCATCATTATCGACTACCTGCAGCTCATGAGCGGCGGCAGCGAAAACCAGCGCGGCAACCGCGAGCAGGAGGTGAGTGCCATTTCTAGGGCCCTCAAGGGCATGGCCAAGGAACTGAATGTGCCCGTCATCGCCCTCTCCCAGCTCAGCCGGGCCGTGGAGGTGCGCGGGGGTACCAAGCGGCCCCAACTCAGCGACCTGCGCGAATCGGGTTCTATCGAGCAGGATGCCGATATTGTTTCCTTCATTTACCGGCCGGAATACTACGACATCATGGAGGACGAAGAGGGCAACTCCAACAAAGGCGTGGCCGAGATCATCGTGGCCAAGCACCGCAATGGCGAAACCCGCACCGTCAAGCTGCGCTTTACCGAAGAATACGCCCGCTTCACCGACTGGGACGAGCCCGACTTCGACGCCTTGCCGGCCGGTACCTTCGAGGATGCCTCCTCCAGCATGAACATCATCACCCGCCCTTCGCGCATGAACGACGACGACAATCCCGCCGTTACACCGGATGAGGATATTCCATTCTAGTCGGCATGAAAAAAAGAAAAAATCAGCATTCCGGTCGCAAACTCGAGTTGCACAGGAAAAAAGCCCCCCCTTCGGAAAAACCCGGGCCCATGCGGCTCAACAAGTACGTGGCCCACTGCGGCATCGCCTCCCGGCGCCAGGCTGCCGAGCTGGTCAAAGCCGGCAAGGTGACGGTCAACGGCGAAGTCAAACGGGAGCCGTATTACGTCGTGCAGGAAGGGGATGAGATCGCCTAT
>JAJDFU010000441.1 GCA_020528935.1 Saprospiraceae bacterium
GTGGGTGCGGTCAGGGCCGGGGCAAGCGGGGCGCTGCCCCGAAGGGGGGCGCGGCGGGTGCAGGCGCCACTGTGGTAGCCGTGATCAACGTCAGCTCCGGCGGCAGAACAGCGCTATCCGGCGTGCTGGCCGGCGTGCTGCTCCTGGCCATTTTGCTCGGGCTTGGCCCTGTGGTGGCTTTTATCCCCGATGGGGTACTGGCCGGCATCCTGGTTACCGTAGGCATCAGCATAATCGATTACAGAGCCTTTAAGCACCTGCGCAGCGTGCCGCGCACCGATATGGTGGTCATGTTCGTCGTGTTGATCATCACGGTATTCGGCAATCTGCTCCTGGCCGTGGCCATCGGCATGGTTATGGCGGCCCTGCTTTTCATGAAGACCTTTTCCGATGTGATCTCGCACAAGTCCACCAGCTCGCCCCTGCAAGACTTTGCCCCCGAACTTTCCTGGGCCGATGACGGGAAGATCATGAAAGCGTTCGGTGAAAAAGTCTACATCAAGCACCTGGACGGGCCCCTCTTTTTCGGTTTTGCTTCCCGCTTTGGAGAGATGATCAAAGCAATACCCGGCATTGAGGTCATTGTGCTTCGCATGGAGCGGGTTCCTTACATCGATCAGTCGGGACTGTATGCCCTGGAGGAGGCTGTCAAGGATCTGCAAAAGGCAAAGATCAAAGTGATCTTCTCCGGTTTGCACGGGCAGCCGGAAGAAATGGTTCGGCGCATCAACCTCATTCCCGGCCTGGTGCCCGAAGAACAGAATTTCAGTGCTTTCGGGAATTGTAAAAACTGGCTTCAGGCCAGGCTACAGAAAACCGGAGAGGGCGAGTTGCCGCAGTACGAAGAAGAATAGAACGCACTCCCTGGAACAAAATATTCTATTCTTTTGTCCATTATTTTAAAATCTCGTGAGAAGGTTTTTAAGCTGTGTGGTTTATAATTGGTAAAACATTCGTTTCATGAAATGGTCACTGGATAACGTGGGAGGGATCAAGATCCAGATGAAGCTCAATGAAAAGCTGTATTTGCGCGATCCGCAGGCTACCAAACTGGGTAAACGAATCATTCAGCACAGCATCCTGCTAATCGACGAGATTGGCCTGGAGGATTTCACCTTCAAAAAGCTGGCCGAGCGCATTCAATCCACCGAAGCTTCTATCTATCGCTATTTCGAGAACAAACACGTATTGCTGGTCTATCTGCTGTGCTGGTACTGGGAGTGGATGAAATACCAGATCGACTACAACGTGATGAACATAGACGATCCGCGGGAAAAACTGCGGCGGGCGATCTCTTCCATTGTGCACACCTCCGTGCGCAATACCTCCATCGACTTTGTGGACGAAGACGTGTTGCACCGGATTGTGGTAGCCGAGTCCACGAAAGGCTACCACACCAAGCAGGTAGATGCCGAAAACAAGGACGGCTTTTTCCTTACCTATAAGTCGCTGGCCAAAAAGATCGCCGACATCATTTTGGAGATCAACCCGGAGCACCCCTACCCCAGGGCCGTAGCGAGCACCCTGCTGGAGATGGCCAACAACCACATCTACTTTGCCCTGCACTTGCCGTCGCTCACGGACATACAGGTGAAGAACGAGGACCTGTCCGAAGTGGAGGGTTTGCTGGAATATTTTGCCTTCAGCCTCGTCAACGAGCCTTCTTCGGTCATTGACGATTGAACCCGGAAACTTATGCCTTTTCCGCCGGGCAGTTTATCGCTGCTGCCTTACCCAGCTGCTTTCGTCGGTCTGTTGTTTGATTTGGGTCGATGAGGGCAGGACAGCCTGGCTGTGATCGGAAAGTTGTAGGTCAGCCCGTTGCAGCTCGGCCTGATCCACGTCCAGGCGGGCGTGATTGCTCATCGTGGCCAGCAACTGGCCTACCGAGCCGCTGAGGTCCAGTTCGTTGTTGCCGTGTTGCTCGGTAATGAGCAACCGCGCATCCAGTTCTGCTTTGATCTGTTGCTCCCCACGGGAACTGATGCGCAGAGAATCCAACTCAAATCCCCGGATGCGCACATCGCCGGTTTCCCCCAGGCTGAGGGCCTGCAAGCCGGGAGCGGTCAGGTAAAAGCGAAGTCCTGCCCGCTCCGCCGAAGCCGGTACGGATATGGAAAGTTCATCGTCGCTTTTCGAGATCCGCACATCTTTAAGCGCCTGCTGAGGTCCCTGCATCTGAAAGTCAAAGCGCTCGCCCTTTTCCAGGGAAAGCTGGGCCGGGCCGTTCAGCCGAAGCCGCTTGTACCCGCCGTACTGCTCGTACGTCTTCGTGGAGGCTTCGCCCAGCACTTCCGGAGCGGCTGCCCTGCACTCCACGCATTCCAGCCCCCGGGAAGTCACCTTCCAGGTACGGGCCCGCTCATCGGCCGGATGGAAGCGGCCTCCCACCAGCTCGGTGTCGCGCAGCATTTCAGCCGTTCGCTCGTCAAAGGTGATCAGACCCCCTACGGGCACGTGCAGAGTGAGGTGTATCTGTTGATTGCGCCACTCCTGCCCTTCGTGCAGGACGTATCCTTCGGGGATGCGAAGCCGCTCCTGGTCGTAGCCCACCGCCCAGTCCGGTTCTTGTGCCCACTTCCGGGCTTCCGCCTCGCTGCGGCCGCGGGCGGTTCGGGTCTGTTGGAGCATCCACTGGCCACCGGCTTCGGCGGGGAGCACCTTGAGGTCCACGGCCCGGAAAAACAGTTGCCCCCTGGCCACTTCCACCTCCTGATCGATATCAAAAAGCGCTTCCGAACGGGCTACCTCCCGGGAGGCCAGATGCAGCCTGTTGCTTTCGGGTGCCAGATACAGGTCTTCCTCCACATAGGCTTTTTCAGAAAAGTGCCTTCCTATGAAGGAACCGACGACAAACAGGCTCACTATATTGAGCGCCCAGAAAGCCGTAAGCCCCATGCTCCACGGACGGGCTATCCGCGTACCGAAAACGATGCGGGCAATTAGCAGAACGAGCCCTACCAGCGGTATGCCCACCAGAAAAAGCAGATTGATGGGCAGCAATGCATTGCTCAGGCCCGTTCCCGGCGTGACGATTTGAAGGGTGGGCCAAGCGGTGAAGAAACCGATCACCGTGCCCGCCCAGCCGAATGCCAGGCTGAGCATGAGCACCACGCCTACCAGGATGAGCAGCGGCCGCCCCACCGTAACCAGAAACTGCCCCAGGGCCACCAGTATGGCCCCGACGAACTGGCCGGCCTGGCGCAGGAAACTGCCCAGGCGCGACGATCCGGCTCCCGACTGCTTTTGCCAGTCTTTGGAAAACTTGGACATCTCCTCGGAAAAGGTGTTGACCTCCTCCTGGATGACCCGCCCGATGTTCGATACGTTGACGGGTTCCCCCCGCATAGCGAGCTTGTCGCCGGCCGTTTTGGCCTCCGGCATCAGGATCCACAAAATGATGTATATGGGGATCCCGAACGCCCCCGACAGGGTGAGCACAACGAAAAGCAAGCGGATCCATATGGGATCCTGTATGCCGAAATAGGCCGAGATGCCCGAGCAGACACCGCCGAGAACTTCGTCATCCGTGTTGCGAAACAAACGCTTACCCGTCTTGTAGCTGCTCGAAGCAGACTGCTGCTGTTCAGCACGGCCTTCTTCCAGCGGTTCTGCGCCGAAATCTTCCGGCTTACCCATAATGGCGATGGCCTCTTCTACATCGTTGAGGTTGACGATGCTTCGGCGGTCCAGCCGCTCCTGAAACAGTTCGGCCAGGCGGGCCTCGATGTCGCGGGTGATCTCCCGATAGCCTTCATTTTGGGCGAAATGCCGGTGGATGGTATCGAGATAACTTTGCAGATGGACGTAAGCATCTTCGTCCAGGGTAAAGGGGATGCCGCCCAAGTTGATGTTGACGACCTTATTCATGTGTTCCGTTTGTTTTATGTATGGTGTGTTCCACAGCTTCTACCATTTGGCTCCAGCTGTCTTTCAGGGCGGACAAAACGCGTTCGCCCTCCGAAGTGATCCGGTAGTACTTGCGCGGCG
The DNA here is from genome assembly GCA_020528935.1 of Saprospiraceae bacterium. Taxonomy (GTDB): domain Bacteria; phylum Bacteroidota; class Bacteroidia; order Chitinophagales; family Saprospiraceae; genus JAJDFU01. The sequence continues at coordinate 3,991 of JAJDFU010000441.1, forward strand.
GCCCGCTACTGGATTCCCGCCACTGGTAATCCAGTAATTCCGCTTTCTTGAGGCGATTGAGGAGTGGGTAGAGCGTTCCTTCCACTACGATGAGCCGGGAGTCTTTCAATCGTGCAATGATGTCCGAAGGATAAGCTTCCTGCTCGGAAATGATGGAGAGAATACACATTTCCAATACGCCTCTTCGCATCTGGGTGCGCGTATTTTCCAGCGTATCTGTTTTCATATCACCTAAAATAATGGACACCAAGCTGCCTTGCAACACATAGTAGCTGTTGTGGCCTAATAAATCGACAAACGGCAGAGCATCTTCTACCAAAGCAAGAAGAGCGCGTCAGGGCTTGACGGGAAAAGCACCCAGCCGTTTACCAATGCAGTTGAGGTCAGCTTGAATCCCTTCCTGTTGTTGGGGCAACAACGTCATATTGTGGTTGTACCCGGCATAGGATACCCTGATCTTTTCGATGGGATTTAAAAGCAGGTTGTAATAGACGTCCAGCGGCAAGGCGCAGGTGTGCAAATAAACCCGCATGTTGGTATTGCGGTCGAAGGTGCCCCGGTCGGGGATATTCAGCAACCAGATGATCTGCCCCGTTTTGAGCTTTAAGCCCACATTGCGCCCGGGTTCGATCTTGTGGTATTTGTATTCAGGCACGGCCAGCGTCATAAATACGGCGTCCAGTGTATCGTTCTGGGTAAAGGAAAATAGCACTTGTGCTTCCTGAATGAATGTAAAACCCTCCTCCGTTTCAAAAAGGCTGGGTACCTGGTAACCGATGTCGCGGGGTGCGGTTGCCAGCATGCGGGTACTGTCAAACTCATCTATGTAATCCACCGCAAGCTCACATTGTGCGGAGGCGTTGCCCCACCAAAGCAACACAATGGCCAGAGCCGCAATCCATTTTGGCACCATACGAAAACCGTTAAAAGCGTAAAAATAGAGAAAAGCCGGAGGAAGTCTGCGATTCCTCCGGCTTTTAGATTGGTTCTTATCGCACAAGGGTGACGTTGCCTTTGCGAACAATGTCCTTACCGCCGGGACACCGCAACCGCACGTAATAGCCGTATACACCGTGCTCCAGCATATCGCCCTGGTGGGTGCCGTCCCATCCCTGTTGGGGGTTCGTGGTGCGGAACAGTTGCTCGCCCCAGCCGCTGTAGATCATGAACTCAAAATCCTCCACTTCCTCCCGATCGATCAACAAGCTGCGCACATGGAGCACATCGTTCCGGCCGTCGCCGTTCGGCGTAAAGGTGTTGGGAACGTAGATGTACTCCGGCGTACAGAACGGATCGACATCGCACAGGAGATCGACCTGGATCACCTGATTGCAGGTAGCCACCTGCCCGCAGGCGTCCGTGATCACGATGCTGCGCTGCAGTTCGATCAGGCCGGGACCGACGGTATCCTGCGTAACAGAAACGTTGAAGGCAAGGGGGCCGCAGCCTCCGGCCTGCACAATGCCCATCGTATCGAGCGGGGGTACTTCGTCGAAGCCGCACACCAGCGTATCGGACGGGCAGTTGAGCTGGAAGGGCGCCTCTTCCACCTTGACCGTTCGCGAGGCCGTCAGGGTCGTATCGCAGATATCCAAGGTCCAGGTTTCCAGAAACTCCTCCGGGCATTCCGGACTCCCCACCACCAGCTCCAACTCGCCGGATATCGATCCGCTGATCGCACAGGGACCGCTCAAACCGTTAGAATAATTGATGGTTTGGGGCAAAACATCCAACTCGTCGCAGAACAACACCACATCCCCGGGCACCGAAAGTGTGGGCAATACGGGATCCACCTGTAGTAAACGGGAGACCGATGTATCTACCATGCAGGTGCTGTCCGTGGCTGTCCAGGTGTACTCCAGTTCGTATCCGCAGGAATCCGGCTGGAAGTCAATGTTCACCGTTGCCTTCAACGTATCGCCGAATACATCCAGGAAGAACAGTTCCGGAGCGTCGGGCACCGGTTCTCCGCAATCGATCCGGGCCGGCAGGCTGTCCAGCGGGGAGAGATCCAGGAAGCTGATCTGATAATCTATGCAAAGGGAATCGTCGCAGTTGAACAGGCCGAGAATGACCTGCCGGCAGCTGTCCGAATTGCCGCAGGCATCCGTAGCCACATAAGTGCGCGTGATCATAAGCGTATCATCGCCCATGGGCACCGTTACCTCCGTGGGTACTACCTGCACAGGCCCCCCACAGTTGTCGCTCACTACCACATCGTCCGGACTGGGAGCCGGAATGGTATCCGTATCCAGACAATAGGTCGTGTCGGCAGGACAGTCCACAAACACGGGCGGCTCCACATCCTGCACATAGCGCAATACCTGCACACAGGAGTCGGTATTGCCGCAGACATCGGAAGCCAGGTATGTGCGAGTCAGAAAGACCTCACAGCCATCCGTATTTTGGGTTTCCACAATCTCCACGGTGACCGCGCTGCAGTCGTCCTGGGTCATTAAGGTATCGGGCGGCGGAATAGTATCGGGATTACAGCCCAGGTCCATAGTATCCTGCACACAGGCTATGATCACGGGCGGAACCGTGTCGTTGAGGAAGGTAATGGTCTGAAAACAAGTATCCGTAAGCCCGGCGTTGTCGACATATTCATAGGTTCGATTGATATTCACCTCGCAGCCCAGCGTGTCGATCGTCTCGGTGAAGCCCGTCACCGGGTAGCTCACCGTATCGTTGCTCAGCTCCGTCAGTGGCGCCGGAATGCTGTCCGGATTGCAGCCCAGGTCCACCAGCTCCGGCGGGCAGACGTCGTCCTCTTCCGGAGGGCAGACGTCGCAGACCGTGATCAGCTGCACGCAGCTGCTCGCATTCCCGCAGCTGTCCGCTACCGCGATCGTCCGGTAGATCAGCTGGCCGCAGGAGTCCGTCGTCAGGCTGTCCGAAAAACTGATCGCCAGTGCGCCACCGCAGTTGTCCTGCGCCACTACCTGTGCCGGATCGAACGGCACCGAGTCCACTTCGCACAGCGTCGTATCTGCCGGGCAGCTCGCGATCACCGGCGCGGTCAGGTCATTGATGTAGGTCAGCGTCTGTAAACAGGTATCGGGTGCGCTGCCTACACCGTCGTCGTATTCGTAGATGCGCTGGATGGTCACCTCGCAGCCCAGCGTGTCGATCGTCTCGGTGAAGCCCGTCACCGGGTAGCTCACCGTATCGTTGCTCAGCTCCGTCAGTGGCGCCGGGATGCTGTCCGGATTGCAGCCCAATTCCACCAATACCGGCGGACAAACTTCCCGATCACATTGGTCACACAAGACAATAATCTGGCTGCAGCTCGTGGTGTTGCCGCAGCTGTCCGTGGCGAAGTAGGTGCGTAGAATGGTCTGAATGCAGGTATCCGCGCCTGTCAGGGTAGAGTCCACAAAGGTAAGCTCCGGCACTCCGCAGTTGTCTTCGGCAAACAGCACATCCGGACCCGGAAGGGGAACCGGATCGGGATTGCAGCCCCAATCCAGCGTGTCGGTCGGGCACAGTACGAACACCGGCGCTACAGTGTCCTGCCTGAAGCGGATGATCTGGCTGCAGCTCGTGGTGTTGCCGCAGCTGTCCGTGGCAAAATAGGTGCGCTCGAGCAGCTGTACGCAGGCCGCGCTGTCGGTCAGCAGACTGTCCGCAAAGCTCAGCTCCGGCACTCCGCAGTTGTCCTCGGCAAACAGCACATCCGGACCCGGAAGCGGAATGCTGTCCGGGTTGCAGCCCGCTTCCAGCGTGTCGGTCGGGCACAGTACGAACACCGGTGCCGTCAGGTCATTGATGTAGGTCAGCGTCTGTAAACAGGTATCGGGTGCGCTGCCTACACCGTCGTCGTAT
>JAJDFU010000636.1 GCA_020528935.1 Saprospiraceae bacterium
GATAAAATAGGTCTTGGTAAAAAGGTCATTTTATCCTGAAAACCGTATAACATGTTGGTATGTAGAAGCTTATTATCGGTCTAACCCTGACAATAATAAAAAAAATTTTTTCATCCCACATTAGGGTACATGTCAAATAAGCAATTACAATCAAAAACCCCTGACAACTCATTGACGAACAAAATTTTACAATTCGTCAGCCCAAGGGGCGGAAAATTCGGTGCATTTTCCGGTTTAGGCGGATTCCAGCTGCCGGTGAAGACAGGTCTGGGCAAGCTCGGTCACGGTTTCTTTCAGCGCCGGAAAAACCGACCGGATCGCATCGGACAGCTCCATGCGCATGGGCTGTACATCGCGTATGGAGACGGTGATGAGGTGTACCTCGGGAAGCCTGCCCAACAGGTTGAGGCCTTCCACCACGTCCTTCAGGCCGATATCGTGGGTGCTCAGGGCCTGGGGAAAATCGTTGGAAAAGCGGGGCCGGATATGCCGGATAGCACCTTCCTGCTCCGGGTCCAGGGTAGCATCGATGAGGATGACGACGGGATAGTATTCGAAATACTCCATCAGCTGAAAGCCGCCGGTGCCGCCGTCCAGCACCTCAATGCCTTCCGGAAGGTCTTCCTGCTCCAAGGCCTGGGCCAGGTGTACGCCCACGCCCTCGTCCCCCATCAGCACATTGCCGATGCCCATGATGAGTACGGGATGTTTCGTGTTGGGTGATGTCATGCTTGAGTTCGTTTTTTCCGCGGGCTAATGGTGCGCGGCTTCTTTCTTTTTCTTTTGTTCCTGTTCTTCGGTATCTCTCAGGTCTTCCTGGAACTGCGCTTCCTCGATGAATTTCCAGCCGCCGCCCATGGAGGAGATCTCGCCCCGGCCTTCCACGTAGTCGTGATACATCACCAGGTATACGTGCACGATGGTAAACAGGATGAAGAACCACATGAGGGCGTGGTGCCAGTTGCGCAGCACGAAGTCGCCGCCGAACAGGCCGGGTACCCAGGCGAACAGCTTGGGAAACCACCAGGTGCTCATGCTGGCGTACAGGCCGAAGCCGGTGATCACCATGATGCCGGACATGAGGAAAAAGATGAAGTAGATGAAACCCGCCATGGCGTTGTGGCCTACGGACACGTGCTCGCGGCAGCGCTCCAGAAAGATGTCCACCTTCATCACCTCCCACATTTCCTTCCAGTAGCGCCGGGTGGTGGGAATGAAGTTGCGCCAGCGGGCGTACTTGTTGCCCACAAAACCCCAGTAGATCCGGAACAGGAAGTTGAAGAAAAACACGTAAGCCGCCGCAAAATGGATGAAGCGGATCGTGCCGAAGATGTATTGTTCGGAGGCTTCATTGCCCGACATGATGGCCGGCGGATTACCGATGAGGTAGCCCGTCACGCAAAGCACGACGATGGCCAGCGCATTGAGCCAGTGAAAAACGCGCACGGGCAGCTCCCACACGTACACCCGGCGCAGCTTGCGCCCCAGCATCACGGGGTAGGTCTTGTTCGTGTATTTCGGGCGGGTCTGGTTCATGTCGAGTGGATTTACATTACCTGTACGCGGTTTACCTGCTTGCCGTCTTCGTCGTACAGGTGGACGGCACAGGCCATGCAGGGGTCAAAGGAATGCACGGTGCGCAGGATCTCCACGGGTTGTTCCGGATCGGCCACCGGCGTATCCATCAGCGAGGATTCATAGGCCGACACCTTGCCCTCGGGATCTCGCGGTGAGGCATTCCAGGTGGTGGGCACCACCATCTGGTAGTTCTTGGTCTTCTCGTCTTCGATCACGATCCAGTGGCCGAGGGCCCCGCGGGGAGCTTCCACATGGCCGACGCCCTGGGCGGTCTGGGGCCACTCCTTGGGGTTGAAGCGCTCCATATTGGCCATGCGCTCGTCGCCGTTGCGGATGTTGGTCAGCAGCTCGTCGTAGAACTCCAGGGTCCAGTCGGCTACCAGGATGGATTCCAGGCCCCGGGCGGCGGTGCGGCCCAGGGTGGAAAAAAGGGCTTCGGCCGGCACGTCCAGGTGCTGCAGGGTTTTGTCCACCACTTCTTTGAAGTCCTCCCGGCCGCGGGCATAGCCCACCAGTACGCGCGCCAGCGGCCCTACCTCCATGGCGTGGCCTTTCCAGCGCGGCGTCTTGAGGAAGCTGTATTCCTTTTCGACCTCCAGGTGCTCGTAGGGCGGCTTGGGGCCGGTGTAGTTCAGTGTGCTTTCGCCTTTCCAGGGGTGCAGGCCGGCCTCGGGCCCGTCGGCATAGTCGTACCAGGAGCGGTGAATGTACTCGCGGATCTCTTCGTCGTTTCGCAGGTCCACCTCGTGCACCTTGCTGAGGTCTTTGCCCAGGATGGCGCCGGAGGGGAACTGGTAGCTGGAGGGATCGCGATAGCCGTTCCTGCCCAGGTCGCCGTACACCAGGAAGTTGCCCAGGCCGCCGCCTATGGCTCCCCAGTCCTTGTAGTAGGAGGCAATGGCCAGCAGGTCGGGTATGTACACCTGATTGACGAAGGTCTTGGCCTCCTTGAGCAGGCGGCCCACCATGGCGAGCCGCTCGGCATTGAGGGCACTGGCGTCATCTTTGTTGATCGCACAGGCCATGCCGCCCACCAGGTAGTTGGGGTGCGGGTTCTTGCCGCCGAAAACGGTGTGCACCTTTACGATCTCCTTTTGCCACTCCAGGGCATCCAGGTAGTGAGCTACCCCGATGAGGTTGAGCTCCGGAGGGAGTTTATAGGCCGGATGGCCCCAGTAGCCGTTGGCAAAGATGCCCAGCTGGCCACTCTCCACGAATTTCGTCAGCCGCTTCTGCAGGTCCGAGAAATGGCCGGCGGAGTTGCCGGCGTAGTTCGAGATACGCTGTGCAATGGCTGCCGCCTCTTTGGGGTCGGCTTTCAGCGCGCTCACCACGTCCACCCAGTCGAGGGCGTGCAGGTGATAGAAATGCACCACGTGGTCGTGCATGTACTGAACGCCGAACATGATGTTGCGCACCAGTTCGGCATTGGGCGGAATGACGATGTCGAGCGCATCCTCCACGGCCCGGCAGGAAGCCAGGGAGTGAATGGAGGTGCACACCCCGCACACCCGGCCTACAAAGGCCCATACGTCGCGCGGGTCGCGCCCCTTGACGATCTCTTCGATGAGGCGCACCATGGTGCCCGAACTGAAGGCGTCTTTCACTTTGCCGTTCTCTACCTCGGCCTCGATGCGCAGGTGACCTTCGATGCGCGTGATGGGATCAATGACGATTCGCTTGCTCATGAGCGCGGTATTTTGTTGAGCTGGCCGGCGTCAGGTCAGCGGGTTGTCCAGTTTTTCTTCGGCATCCTTGCCTTCTTCCTGCAAGCTGGAGAGTATGCCCCGCTTGCGAATGTTGGTGGCAATGGCGTGCGCGGCAATGCCGGCCCCCGTAGCAGCGGCTGCGGCAATGCCGATCTTGTCGGCGTTGGCTTCGATGCCGAAGCCCGGGAAGCTGGCCATCTGGCGGTAGATGGGGCCGTTGTCCCAGAAATTCTCCTCGCTGCAGCCAAAGCAGCCGTGGCCCGACTGGATGGGATAGCTCACGCCGTTGTTCCAGCGCATGATGCCGCAGGCGTTGTAGGTCATCGGCCCTTTGCAGCCCACCTTGTAGAGGCAGTAGCCCTTCTTGGCGTTCTCGTCGTCGAAGGTTTCGGCAAACAGACCGGCATCGTAATACGGCCGGCGGTAGCAGCTGTCGTGCACCCGCTTGGAATAAAAGGCCTTGGGACGGCCCACGCGATCCAGTTCGGGCAGGGTGCCGAAGGTGATGATGTGCAACAGCGTGCCGGCCATGACCTCGCCGATGGGCGGACAGCCGGGCACTTTAATGACGGGTTTGCCCTTCACCAGCTTGTGGATGGGCGTCGCCCTGGTCGGATTGGGCTTGGCCGCCTGTATGCAGCCGTTGCAGGCGCAGCTGCCCCAGGCCAGAATGGCCTTGGCGCCCTCGGCCGTCTCCTGCAGGATCTGCTCGCTGGAGCGGCCGCCGATGCAGCAGTACTCCCCGCCGCCAAAGGTGGATACCGAACCCTCTACGCACAGGATGTATTCGCCGTAGTGCTCCTCCATAGTCTTGTGCATGGCGGCCTCGGCAGCGTGCCCGGAGGCAGCCATCAGGGTTTCGGTATAGTCCAGCGAAACCTTGTCCAGGATGACGTCCGCCACGATGGGGTGGGATGAGCGGATGAACGACTCGCTGCAGCAGGTGCACTCCTGGAAGTGGAGCCAGATGACCGGCACGCGGGAGTGGGTCATCAGGGCTTCGGAGATCTGGGCGGCACCGGAAGCTTCCAGGCCCATGTAGGCGGCCATGGTGGCGCAGAATTTCATGAAATCGCGGCGGGAATAGCCGCGCTCCATCAGTTCGTCGTAGTAGGTGCGCCGTTTGGATTGGGTAGCGGGCATGAGGCAGGTGTTTTTTGATGAAAAATGTGCCCGATCGGCGCGTAGGCCCAGGCATAGGTTGTCACCCGTCAAAGTTGGTAAAGGAAAAATATCGAGGAAATGATATATGTCAGCCGCCTGCAATAAGGTTTATCATCGGCAGGGGCGTGGGGCAGGGCTAGTTTTATCGTTCAAAGACATCGACCATGAAAAACCTTTCGCTGACCGTTCTCCTGCTCGCCCCGCTGGCTGCTGCCGCGCATGCCGGGCATGGAGCCTTTACCGCCGATCACATCGGCCACTACCTCACCTCGCCGGTGCACGCCTTACCGCTCGGCCTTTTGGTGGCCTTGCTGGCCGCGGTGGCCATCGGTTATTTCCGCCAGCGCGCCCGTGCCAGGCGATTGCAGCTTCAGGCGGCAAAAGCAGAGGAGTGATATGCACGAGCTGTCCATCGTCCTGAGCATCATCGACATCGCCCGCAATCAGGCCCGCCGGGCCGAGGCCGAGCGGGTGGAACGCATCGAACTCGACATCGGCCTGCTGGCCGGCGTAGAATGGGATGCGCTGGATTTTGCCTGGAAGGCGGCCGTGCCCGGCACCATCCTGGCCGATGCCGAACGCCTGGTGCACCGCATACCCGGCCGGGCCAAATGCCTGGAATGCGGCAGCACCTTCGACGTTCAACAGCTCTACGACCCCTGCCCGAACTGCAGCAGCCCCTTCAACGAACTGCTCAGCGGCAAAGAACTGCGCGTAAAAGCGCTAACCGTTTGTTAGATCAAAAACCCAGTCACCCATGTGCAGCACTTGCGGATGCAACCAACCCAGCGATGCCGTCACCATCGTCAAGATCGGTGAAGCGGTCGCTCCCGATCATACCCATGCCAACGGGCACGAGCACCACCACCATCATCACGGCCATCATCACCACCACCACCACAGCCCCGACCACCATCACGCGGGTGAAAAGACCGTGCTCGAACTCGAACAGGATATCCTGCAGCAGAACAATCTGATGGCTCAGCGCAACCGCGGCTTCCTGGAAGCGCGCAATATTCTGGGGCTCAACCTGGTAAGTTCGCCCGGATCGGGCAAGACGAGCCTGCTGGAAAAGACATTGGCTTTACTTAACGGACAGCGGAAATGCTATGTGATCGAGGGCGACCAGCAGACGTCCAACGATGCCGAACGCATTGCCGCCACCGGCGCACCGGTGGTGCAGATCAATACCGGCAAGGGCTGCCACCTGGACTCCGACATGGTGCATCAGGCCATTCGAAAGCTCGACCCGGAGGCCGACAGCCTGCTCTTCATCGAGAACGTGGGCAACCTGGTGTGCCCGGCTCTCTTCGACCTGGGCGAGGGCAAGCGCGTGGTCATCATCAGCGTGACCGAGGGCGACGACAAGCCCATCAAGTATCCCGATATGTTCCACACGGCCGATCTGTGCATCATCAACAAGACCGACCTGTTGCCCTATGTGCCCTTCGATGTGGAGAAGACCAAAGCATACGCCTTGCAGGTCAACCACCACCTGGAATTCATCGAATTGTCGGCCCATACCGGCGAGGGCATGGATGCCTGGATCCATTGGCTGGAAACCGCCTTGCAACCCCAAGATTGAAGAACTGATGATTGGCGGTCGTCGAAAGACAAATCGCCAATCGCAAACCATCTCCTATGTGCCTCGCCATTCCCGGACAGATCAAAGAAATCACCGCCGAACTGGACGATACCTTCCGCATGGCCAAGGTGTCCTTCGGCGGCATCAGCAAGGAGGTCAACCTCGCCCTGGTGCCCGAGGCCCGGGTGGGCGACTACGTCATGGTGCACGTGGGGGTGGCCATCAGCCGGGTGGATGAAGAGGAAGCCCGCAAGACCTTTACCTACCTCAAACAGATGGGCGAAGTGGATGAGTTAGAGGACGGGGGTTGAGCTTTTCCTATTTTCATGGGAAAACCACGACCCGCTCGGTTTATGCCTGAAAACACCTTTCTGTATCAACTTCAACGAGCGTCGGCTCAGGAGGAGGCCTTAGTTGCCTTGCTCATCGACCCGGACAAAAGGCCTGGCAAGAGCTGGCCGGACCCTATTCTCCAGCTCCCGGATGTGCTTTTGGTGGGCGGTAGCCTGCTCACCCGCGGTCGCATCGATGCCTGCATCCGGCAGCTCAGGGCGCGCACCGACCGGCCCGTTTTCCTCTTCCCGGGCCATAGCATGCAGCTCAGCGAGCTGGCCGACGGGATCCTCTTTCTTTCCCTGCTGTCGGGCCGCAACCCGGATTATCTCATCGGACAACAGGTGGTGGCGGCGCCCTGGCTGAAACGCTCGGGCCTGGAGGTACTGCCCACGGGCTATCTGCTCATCGATGGCGGCCGGCTCAGTTCGGCGGCCTACATTACGCAGACGCTGCCCCTGCCCCGCGACAAGCCCGAACTGGCCGCGGCGACGGCCCAGGCCGCCGAGCTACTGGGCCTGCGCCTGCTGTACCTGGAAGCCGGCAGCGGCGCCCCTTACCCGGTACCGCCCGGCCTGATCGCCACCCTGCGGCAGGAGGTGGACCTGCCCCTGATCGTGGGAGGGGGGCTGCGCAGCCCGGAGCAGGTACGTGCGGCCGCCCAGGCCGGAGCCGCCATGGTCGTTGTCGGAACGGCGGCAGAGGAAGACCCTGGCCTGCTGCGCGAGCTGGCCGCGGCGGCGAGACCTTCATCCGGCGCCGCCGATAATCAAACCGCCCGATGATACGGCTTTCCGTACCTTTGAGCCATGGAGCAGGGAACAGTAGTCAAATCTACCGGGAGCTGGTACAACGTGCGGCTGTCCGACGGGCGGATCGTGCCGTGCCGGATTCGCGGCAAGTTTCGCCTGGAGGGCATGCGACTCACCAACCCCGTGGCCGTGGGCGACGAAGTGAAGCTGGAATGGGGCGAGGAAGAGGAGGAGATCGTGGGCACCATCAAAGAGATCCTGCCCCGGCGCAATTACGTGGTGCGGCAGTCGCCCCGCCGCAAACACGATCTGCATCTGCTGGCGTCCAACGTCGATCAGGCGCTGCTGGTGGTCACCATCGTGGAGCCCAAGCTCAAGCAGGGCTTTATCGACCGCTTTCTGCTCATGACCGAGCCGTACGACATTCCCACGGCCATTGCATTCAACAAGGCCGATCTTTACGACGAGGGCGACCTTTCGGTGTTCGAATACCTCAAGGAAATCTACCAGGCCATCGGATACAGCGTATTGCTAACCTCAGCGGTTAGCGGAGCGGGCCTGGAGGCGTTTCGACAGATCCTCAAGGACAAGACCACCCTCATCAGCGGCCAGTCGGGAGTGGGCAAATCCACCCTGATCAATGCCATTCAGCCGCATCTGGACCTTCGCACGCAGGACCTCTCCGGCTAC
>JAJDFU010000499.1 GCA_020528935.1 Saprospiraceae bacterium
CCTGGCCGATGTGGCCGTCCAGGGGGATATGGGGGCAGAGGGGGAAGACCGAAGGCCCCGCTCCGGAGACACTGCAACCCAGCGCCCCGGCCTGCCGGGCAGCTTCCTGTACGGCCCGGAAGTGGGGAATAAGGCTCGCCCGCTGCGGCTCGATGATGTGGTCGTGCAGACTGCGCCGGATGAGTTCGAAATCCGACCGGAACAGGCCGATGAGCAACCCGCCCAGATTGCCCGACTGACGCACGTGCTGTTCCAGGGATACCTCCTCGCGAAGGATGCTTCGGGCCGAGCGCGTGAGCACCTCCACTTTGGGGTGTACCACTACGGCGTACAGGCCTTCGGGCACGTGCACCCGGTGAACGTCCAGGGTCTCATTGTCGCGAATGAAAATCATGCCGCCCATCAAGCTGGGGGCGACGTTGTCGGCATGCCAGGCGCCGTCGGCCACGTGCTCTCCCTGCATGGCGAAGGGCAGCAACTCGCGCTTTTCCAGGGGGCGCTTCAGCAGTTCATTTACGGCTACCACAGCGCCCACAGCAGAGGCGGCGCTGGAACCCAGCCCGCTGCCGAAAGGCATTTTTTTGTGCACCTCCATGGCAATGCCGCGCCGCTCTTCGCCCAAGTGGCGCAGCAAGGCCATAGCGGCAACACCAGCGGTATTCTTATCCACTGCTCTGGGCAGCTTACCCCCGGCGCCGGTGACCTGGGTGATGACCAGGCCGGGCTCTTCCCGGAAGCGCACCACGATCTCGTCGCCCGGAGCATCCAGGGCAAAGCCCAGCAGATCATAGCCAACGGCAATATTGGATACTGGGTCCGTGTCATGTCCCTTTATGCCGGTTTTCATGAGCTCAGATAGTTTCCGATTTGAAGGCCTTCAGCAAACTCGCCGGCGTCTGTGACATTTTCCCCGACACTAGGCCCCCGTACCACCATGGGTCGATCGAGGTAACTATCCGGTGTGATTACGATCATGTTGTCGCTGCCCTTCAGCGCAAATAACGGACTTTCGGCCTTTATTTCCCGCAAACCAATATGGTCTTTGCGCGCCTTGCGGTCCAGTGCGGCAATGAAGCGAAGCCGGGTATGCTTCCGGCCGGCCGCTTCCACGCGCTGCTTACAGGCCTCGTCCTCTGCCTTCAGCAAGCGGTAGAAGGCATCGACATCCGGTGCCCCGAACAGCGCAGGAGGCAACAGCGGTTCTACCGCTACGTCCGCCGCCTCCAGGGGCAAGCCGGTCTCGCGGGCCAGAATGACGAGTTTTCGCAGCACGTCATCGCCGCTCAGATCTTCGCGCGGGTCGGGCTCGGTCAGGCCCAGCTCCGCTGCGTTCTGCACGACCCGGCTGAAGGTTTGGCCATCCTGCAAATTGTTGAACAGATAGGAAAGCGAACCCGAAAGCACACCCTGGATTTGCAAGATCTCGTCACCGGCCCCGATGAGGTCTTGCAGGGTGGAGATCACCGGCAAGCCGGCACCTACATTCGTCTCGTACAGAAATTGTACACCCCGGCGCTCGGCGTGATCTTTCAGCGCCTTGAACTGAGTGTAAGGCCCGGAGGCGGCGATTTTATTTGGGGTAGAAATGGAAATACTGGCATCTAAGATCTGGTGGTAGTGCTCGGTAATGTGCTTGTTGGCCGTATTGTCGAGAAAGATGCTGTTCGAAAGGTTGAGCTCGTTCATACGGCGGATGTAGGCGCCGATCTCCATGGGAGAACCCAGCTCGTCCAGGGCCTCGCGCCAGCGATCCAGTGCAATGCCCTCGGCATTGAACAGCATCTTCCGGCTGTTGGCCAAGCCAACTATCCGCACTTCCAGCGATTGTTTTTCGCGCAGGTAATTGGATTGGCGCCGGATCTGCCGGATAAGCGTACTGCCGATCAGGCCGACCCCCACCATGAAGAGGTGCACGATCTTGACGTCGGACAGGAAAAAGGCTTCATGCACGGCATTCAGCGCTTTCGTTTCGTCCTGCTGGCGAACCACGACGGAAATATTCAGCTCCGAAGACCCCTGTGCAATGGCCACTACATTGATGCCGTTTTTGCCCAGGGCCTCAAAGAGCCGGCCGGCGATACCGGGCCGGTAGCGCATCTGCTCGCCCACGATGGCCACAGCGGCCAGTTCTTCTTCGATCCGGACGGCCTCCACTAGCCCCTGTGCGCGTTCGGTGCGGAATTCGGTTTCGGCCACCTCGCCGGCAGCAAGGGCCTGTTCCGGCCGGACGGCGAAGGTGATGGATTGTTCGGAGGAGCCCTGCGTGATCAGAATGATGTTGATGCCCGCGCGCGCCAGCGCCCCGAACAAACGGGCTGCTGTGCCCGGCACCCCTACCAGGCCGCTCCCCTGCAGGGTAATCAGTGCAATCGCATTGATGGAAGAGATGCCCGTCACGGCATGCTCGTGCCCGTTGTTGTGCTGGGCAATGCAGGTGCCCGCAAAATCCGGATTGAAGGTGTTGCGAATATACAGCGGGATATTCCGGGCCATGGCAGGCTGAATGGTGGGCGGATAAATGACCTTGGCCCCAAAGTGGGAGAGCTCCATCGCTTCTGCGTAGGAGAGGCTCGGCAGCGTGAAGGCGTTGCGCACGCGGCGCGGATCGGCCGTGAGCACGCCGTACACATACGTCCATATTTCGATAGCTTCTGCATCCAGCGCGGCCCCCAGCAAGGCTGCAGTGTAGTCGGATGCGCCAACGCCCCAGGTG
>JAJDFU010000304.1 GCA_020528935.1 Saprospiraceae bacterium
TGGAAAGCTGGAGGTTGTCCCTGGGGGCCGGCGCCGGCTTCACCCTGGCCCTGGTACTTATCGCGGGCCTGCGCGAGCAGCTGGGCTTTGCCGAGGTGCCCGATTACGTGAAAGGCACCGCCCTGACCCTGTTCATCGCCGGCATCCTGTCGCTTTCGTTCATGGGGTTTGCAGGGATCGGGAGTTGAGCAGGTGGAAAGGGAACAGGCAGCAGCGCAATGATTTTGAGCACTATTGAAAAACGAGAACGCATAACATGTATTCTGTAATTACAGCGAGTTTGGCCATCGTGGGTATGATGATCGCGTGGCTGGGCGTACAGGCCCTCTGGCGGCGGGTGTTTGCCGGAGAGGTCGCCGAGGAGGACGTGCTGGCGGGCCGCAAGAGTTGCGGCAGCTGTGGCTGCGGGATGACGTGCCGGCGGAATACGAATTAAAACAACGACCATGGCGCATTTAGAAGACTTTAATACGAACAACCGCTTTCAGGCCAGGGTTCTGAAAACGGAACGGCTGACGCCTGAGGAGACAGACGAAGTACGAGAGATCCTCCTGGAGGTGCAGGATCCGCAATTTGACTGCGCCGTACATCAGGGCTTTGGGGTGCTGGTGAAGACCTCCGGCGAGTTCGGGAACCGACTGCATCACCGCCTGTACAGCGTGGCCGATCTGCCGGAGAAGCAAAACGGCCGGCAGCGCATCGCCATGCTGGTTAAGCGCTGCTGGTATGTGGACGACTTCAGCGGGGAAAAGTACCCCGGCATCGCCAGCAATTACCTCTGCGATCGAAAGCCCGGCGATACCATCACCATCACCGGACCGCACGACCTGCCGTTCAAGGTGCCCGAAGAAAAGGACGCCAACCTCATCCTGGTAGGGCTGGGCACGGGTATTGCGCCCTTCCGGGCGCTGGTGAAGTACATCTATCAGAAGGTGCCGGACTGGCAGGGCAAGATCCGCTTGTTCTACGGTGCGCGCAGCGGCCTGGAGTTGCTCTACCTCAACGAAGAGGACGGCGACCTGACCCAGTACTACGACCGGGAGACCTTCGAGGCCTTCAAGGCCCTGAGCCCGCGCCCTCACTGGGCCGATCCCATTGCCCTGGACGAAGCCATCGAAGCCCGGGCCGCCGAGATCATCGACATGCTCTCCCTGGCCAATACCCGCATCTACGTAGCCGGCTACGAAAAGGTGCGCGACATGCTCGACAAGGCCTTCTCCAACATCATGGAATCCAAGATCAAGTGGCACACCCGCAAGGCCGAACTGAAGGCCGGCGGCAAGTGGGCGGAGATTATTTACTAGGGAAAGGATGGGATATGGAGCGGCTGATCACGTTTTTATGAACATCCAACTCGTAGCATCCACCACAAACCCTCAAACGCTAAAACCCGGAATCACGGAAACAGAGAAATCATGAGCATCCTGATCGCACTGGGCACATTGGGCGGATTGACCTTCCTCCTGGCCGTCATGCTGGTTGTGGCGAACCGGCGGCTGTACGTGTACGAGGATCCGCGCATCGACCAGGTGGAGGACATGCTGCCCCACGCCAACTGCGGCGCCTGCGGCTATCCCGGCTGCCGGCCCTTTGCAGAGGCTCTGGTAGGGGGCGAGGCCTTGCCTGGCAAGTGCACGGTGAGCACTCAAGAGGACCAGCAGGCCATAGCCGATTTCCTGGGGGTGGACCGCGGATCCGGGGTGAAGAAGGTAGCCCGCCTGGCCTGTGCCGGCGGCGCGAATGTAGCCCGCAACCGCGCCCGCTACCGGGGGATGGAATCCTGCCAGGCTGCGGCCCTGGTGTCCGGCGGCGGCAAGGGCTGCTTCTGGGGCTGCCTGGGCCATGGCGACTGCGAGCTGGTCTGCGATTACGACGCCATCGACATGAATACCCATGGCCTGCCCGTTGTGGATGTGGACAAGTGTACGGCCTGCGGCGACTGCGTGGAGGTGTGCCCGAAGGACCTCTTTTCGCTGCAGCCGGTGGATCACCGCCTCTGGGTGGCCTGCAAGAACGAAGAGCAGGGCGACGAGATCCTGGAAGATTGCCAGGTAGCCTGCACCGCCTGCGGAAAATGCGCCCTGGATGCCGGCCCCGATCTCATTACGATGGAGCACAATCTGCCGGTCGTCCATTACGAGCGGGCTACTCAGCAGCTGGATGCCATACAGCGCTGCCCCACCGGCGCCATCGTCTGGCTGGACGACGAAGGGCAGGCCATCAAGGGCCGGGAAGCCAAAAAGATCGTCCGGCAGGGCCAGCGGCCCGAGGGAACCACCTGATGCCCGTCCTTATAGGCGGCGCGTTGCACGCCCTCATTGTTGCCGCAGGGTTCCTGGGGCGGGTTCACCCGGCCGTCAAAACAAAACCAGCGCAAATACTTGTAGGGACCACGCGGGTCTTTCTTGTAGGCTTCAATGCGCTGGCGGATGCCTGCATCACTCACCTCCTGCGCCAGGACCTGACCGGGTAAGAGCAAGACGAGGACCGCCCAGAAAGGTAGGGTTCGGGCGAAACGGAGAAAAGAAACCGGTGGTGTGCCCGAGCGCAACCTGCTGTACAGGCTGCCGGGTAATGCGGAATTAACCATAGTGGACAACATTCGTTGAATACCAATTACGCCCGGAGGGTTGCGCCTCCAGGAGGAGCCGGATGTTTAACCCGAATTATTCACGGATTACCGTGAATAATGACGATAAGTGGCTGAAAA
>JAJDFU010000369.1 GCA_020528935.1 Saprospiraceae bacterium
GGGCCATCACAAGGACTCCACCAGCCGGCGTGGGCTGGCCGATCCGCGCATTGCCGACGTCACCCTGGCCGGTCTGCGGAAGCGTCAGGAAACCTTCCACGATTTTTACGGGCTGGTAGAAAAAGCTTCAGCCGGCTTTGATCAGCTGCGGGACGCCGGCAAAACCATCGCCCGGGTGAACACCGCCCTGGAAACCCTGCCCGACAGCACCCAGAAAGACTTCAAAAAGCTGGGGAGAAGCCTGCAGGACAGCATCGACCGGCTGGAAGAACTGTACATGCTGCCCGAAGACTTTAAGGGCATCCGCCGCAGCACCGGCAAGCTCAACAGCACACTGAGCCGCACCGGCAGCTACCTCAGCGACCTGGAGGGCCCCGTCACGCAGGGCGCGGAGGTCATGCTGGACGAAGCCCGCCGCCAAACCGGGGAGGTGCTGCAACAGATCCACCGCTTTATGACCACCGACTGGGCGGAGTACCGGCAAAAGGTGGAAGCGCTGGACTTCTCCCTCTTCAAGCCTTACGAGGCAGTGCGGTTGGAGTAGGTGAGCGGCTTCCCGGCTCCCGCCTATTGGCTTACCCTCTTCGCATCGCGGCATACTGCGCTATCCAGTCCTGTGGGCTCATTTTACCGGCCAACTCGGCGATCAGGTCATACGGAATGTCGTCCATCTTTTTGAAGCGGATGCAGCTCTTGCCCATGTCCAATTGGGTGCGGGCGTGCCTGGCGTATTCCTGAACAAACCAGTTCAGTAATGCGTCATCGGCATACAGGCCCAGGTGGTAGAGAGCGATGTGGCGCTTTTGAGCAGCTAAATGAATAAAGGGCAGGGCTTGTTTGGGATCTGTGTGATAGCCTGCCGGGTAGAGGCTGTGCGGCACCACGTAGGCCAGCATATTGTACTGTATCGTTTCCTCAAACCCGGGCGGCAGGTGCTTCTGCAGGGTATGGCGCAATTTACTCATCACTTCCCGCCGCTCATCGGGCAGGCTGTCGAGGTAAGCGTCGGGGCTTAACGGCTTCTCGGCCATGGCATTGGCTTTTCTCAAAGATAGGTAAGCGCACTCAATACCGGCGCAGCCACTTGAAGGCGTGCTCCCACTGCCGGTCGGTCAGCCCGGGTATGCACCACAGCCGGCAGAGCGGCTCGATGGCCCGGGCAGCCTCGGCAGGCCCCATATCGATCACATCGAAACCGAAGTGCGCGCAAATATCGGATACCTGGCTTTTGGCCGTTGCATCGTTGCCACAGATGAACAGGCTGGGTGGTCCGCCGGGAAAATCGGGCCGGTACATGAAGGGCGCGCCGATATGACTAAAGGCTTTTACCAGGCGTACCTCCGGAAAGGTGGCTTGGAGCATTTCGTGCAGCGAGCGGTTGGGATCCGTGAAAAAGGGCAACACACCCGCTACGGGCTTGCCTTCGGCAATGGGATTGGTGGGATCGATCACAACCTTGCCCCTTATGGCCGGCTCCACCTGCTGAAGCACGTCTTGAGCCACGCGCCCCGTCACGGCCAGTACCAGCAGTTCGCCGAAAGCAGCCGCCTCGGCAAAGGTGCCGACCTGTTCGCCGGTCTTCGCCTGCCATTCGGCCAGTTTCTGCGGATGACGCGTGCCCAACATGACCGCATGGCCTTCCCGAACGAATCCGGCCCCCAGCTTTTGGGCAACGATGCCCGAACCCAGTACCCCGATCTTTTGCGTGCTCATTTTTGGGAGAAGATACCGATTCCGGCCGGATGTATTGAAAAAGCCCCTGCCGGCAGGCAGAGGCTTTTTTTATCGTATCCTTTTCTTTGGATATGGCTTAGTAGCCGCCGCGGTCGAATCCGCCCCGGTTGCTTCTGCGCTCGCGGGGTTCGGCTTTTTTCACGACAATGTTGCGGCCGTCCAACTCGGTTTCGTTGAGTTCGTTAATGGCCGCCTGGGCTTCTTC
The DNA here is from genome assembly GCA_020528935.1 of Saprospiraceae bacterium. Classification (GTDB taxonomy): domain Bacteria; phylum Bacteroidota; class Bacteroidia; order Chitinophagales; family Saprospiraceae; genus JAJDFU01. The sequence continues at coordinate 1,940 of JAJDFU010000369.1, forward strand.
ATCGTTGGGCATCTCCACAAAGCCAAAACCTTTGGAACGGCCTGTGAATTTATCCATGATGATCTTCGCAGAAGACACCTCGCCGAATTCTTCGAAGGCGTCCTGCAGTTCGGATTCGCGAGTATCGTAGTTCAGTCTCGCAACAAAAATGTTCATAAAACGTGATTGAGAATAGAAAAATGACGACTCACTCTTAAGTCGTTCGGTCAAAGATAGGCAAAATTTATTGATTTTCAATTTTTTAAAACCATCTCAGCACTGAGACCCGGCGCGTTCATGAGCAGGTACCTATTGTAGCGCGCTGCGAGCACGCTCGTCATGTGGAAAAGCAATTGATCGAGCAGCCCCTTTTTGCGGCCTTCCAGCTCCTCCGGGTTGGCAATCAGCCAGGCTTCGGACCTGAGGATGACCTCCTGCTCTTCCAGCCCATTCTTGAGAAGAGGGCTTCCCGTACGCACCAGGTCGAAAATGGTTTGGGCCAGGCCAATGTGGGGGCGGCGATCTCCACCGAGCCGAAGATCTCGTGGATGTCGGCCTGAAACTCGTGGGGGCCGCTCCCAGGGCGTCCCCTTGGGCAGGGCAATGCTCAGGCGGCATTCGGAAAAGCTTTTCCCCTTTTTAATGCACGCCGGACTTAATGCGTTGTGTATCAATTTTTTAACATGCTCATTGGCTTAGTTATGGCATGATTTGGGTTCATCTTGGCTCCGTTGATATCTACCTCAGCAATATATATTTTTTCTTCAAATCACTTTGCTAGGGTATATTTG
>JAJDFU010000301.1 GCA_020528935.1 Saprospiraceae bacterium
AGAGGTGTTTCATATGGAGCGGTTCGTTAAGAGCGGACAGTGCGGCTCGTCATTCCGGATCGGGCCGGGCTTCCAGGGTGCCGTAACTGCCCCCGGTGATGACGGTCCAGCTTTGCAGAATGTCCTCCACGGGCTGCAAGTGCGGAAATGCAAAGGCCACCACGATATCGTCCTCCCAGGCCGCCGCGGGCATGGGATGATGGTAGTACTCCGGGTTCCTGTAAGAGCCCTGCCAGGAGCGGCTGGCATTGGACCAGTTTTCAAAGCCGATGCCCTGCTGAGCACAGAGTTCGGCCAGCACTTCTACGGCCTGGGCTTCGGCATGGCTGAGCGCGCAGCTCCAGGTGTGGAAATGCGAGCGCTTCTGTACATCCAGTACGTCAAAAACCGGAAAGCGCCTGCGCCCCAGCACGTGATAACCCGAAGCCGTACCGTCCAGAAGCACCTCATCGCGATGGGCGAGGCCCGAATCCGGGCTGGGTATGCTGGCTAACACGGCAGTGACCGGGCCCAGGCGATGCGCCCAGAGGATCTCGTAATAGGCTCCCTGCTGGAGCCGAACCACCACGGATTCGCCGCGCCGGGGGAAGGGGTGCGTCCAGCCGAACTTGGCCCAGATGCTGCGCGCCAGGCGCTCTTTTTGCAGGGCCGTGGCCGCCGTGCCAACCGCCCACCACAGGTTGCGCTCGTGCGGCTCCAGGGCCAGTGCCTTTTTGAGGTAGTGCAGGGCGGGCTTCCACTCCCGGCGATCGGCATACAACTGCCCCAATTCCCTGGCCGGCGCAGACCAGGCCGGGCATTGCCGGAGGATGAGGCGGTACACCTTTACCGCCTGATAGATATCACCTTCCCGGGCGTACGCGCGCGCCTGGTCCAGCAAGTCGATCGGGAGGGCTGTGTGATCGTCCATGGGCATCTGTGCTTCAAACCCAATATACGGACTTTGGAGGTAGTGCAAAACCGGCTGCGGCAAGTCCGGGTCCGCGCCCTCAGGCGCGCTGGCGCTGCAGGCGCAGCAACAGCAACAATCCCAGCACAAACCAGATTCCCAGCAGCAAGATGGAATTGCGCATGCTGCCGGTGAGGTTGTCGAGGTAACCGAACAAGACCAGCCCGATGAGGATGGCCACTTTCTCGCAAACGTCGAAAAAGCTGAAATACCCGGCATTGTTCTGCGTCTTGGGGATGAGCTTGGCGTAGGTGGAGCGCGACAAGGCCTGTATGCCACCCATGACCAGGCCGATGAATACGGCTACGCTGTAAAAGTGAAAAGGCGTGCGAATGAAGTAGGCCGCCGTAGTTATGCCCACCCATACGGCTACGGCCAGGGTCAGGGCCCGCACATTGCCCAGGCGCTCCGACAGCCCGGCAAAGAGATAGGCCCCGGCAATGGCCAGATATTCCAGGGCGATCACCGTGGCGATGAGCTGGACGATCTTCAGGCCCACCTCTTTTTCCCCAAAGGAAGCGGCCATGAACATCACCGTTTGCACGCCCATGATGTAAAAGAAAAAAGCGAGCAGGAAAGTGCGCAGGCGCGGTTCGCTGCGGAGCCGCCGCCAGATCTTTACCAACTCCCGATAGCCGTGCCACAGGTAGCGCCCCTCCGGTCTTTTGACGTAGATCCCCCGCGGCAATCGCCGGAAGGTGAACTGGGCAAAAGCGATCCACCACAGGCCGGTCAGGGCAAAAGCGAGGCGGGGCACGAAACCCTCCTCCGCAATGCCGAGCCAGTGCGGGTTGAACATCAGCACCAGAATACCGAGCATGAGTGTAGTGGCGCCTACATAGCCGTAGGCAAATCCCCGGGCACTCACCCTATCCTGCCGGTCCTCGGTGGCGATCGCCGGCAGGTAAGAGTTGTAAAAGACGATGCTGCCGGAGTAACCCACAGTCGCCAACAACAATCCGCCGATGCCCAGCAGCAGGTTTGGACCAGTGAAAAAGAACAGCGACACACAAGCCAATCCGCCCAGGTAGCAGAAAAACTGCATGTAGGACTTGTGATTGCCCGAGTAATCGGATGTGGAACTCAGCAAGGGCGACAGCAGGGCCACCAGCCCGAACGCAATGCCAAGCGTCATGGAATAGAGGGCCGTATTCTCGATGTCGAGCCCGAGAAACTGTACCCGGTCGCTGCCGTCCTGGCGGGTTACCTGATTGTAATAGGCCGGAAAGATGGCCGAATTGATGACCAGGGCATAGGAGGAATTGGCCCAGTCGTACATGGCCCAGGCGTGGATGGTCTTTCGGTTGTTTTTCTCCATGCCCATCGATCAGAAAGCTTCCGCCAGATAAAAATAAAAACCCGACTGCCGGCGGCCCGGGCCGTTGGAGCCGGCACTCAGGCCCAGGGCATAGTCAATCCGGATGGTCACCCGGCTCTTGCGGTTGAACAGGACGCGCAGCCCCGCCCCCACGGCCGTTCGAAACTGATCCATACGGAAGTCGCCGGGCCGGGGAGCGACCTGGGCCACGCCCCCGAAAACGGCCAGCCCCAGGCGCTTCCAGATCTTCCAGAAGGGATCCGTATCCGACTCCCGCCAGAAGGGCAGGCGGTATTCGGCCTCGGCGGCCAGCAGGTGGTTGTCCTGGTACGTACCCAAAAAGTAGCCGCGGATGAAGTTGCGGCCCCCCACCCGCGAAAGGGCCCGCAAGGGTATGCCGTTCGCATCGGGCGTGAACCGGAAGTTGACTACCCCGCGCAGGGCCAGGGTCTGGTTCTTCCAGGTGTTGATGTACTGGCGGGCGTCCAGGCGAAGGCTGTGAAAGGTGAAATCGCTTCCCAGCCAGGTACCGAAGTGCAGGCTGCTGAATTCGACCAGGGATCCCCGTATCGGATTGAGCACATAGTCTCGGGAGTCGAATAATGCTATGGCTCCCAGCCCGGAGCGCAAGCCTTCGTCAGGTAGATTGCTGATGCGCGTGGAATCGGCATTGGCAAAGGCCCAGCGATCGGGTATGGGGCGGGCATTGAAAAGGTATTCGAGATTGTAATGCAGCCCCACATACCAATGCCGGCCCAGCTTGCGCATAAAGGCCGGAGCGAAGTTCAGCCGGTTGGAGTTGAAGTTGAGATAGTTGAGGGTGTCGGCTCCGCCGTCCTCGTCGAACTCCACGACCAGGCTGCTCGCGCCGTTGCCGCGCCCGTAGTTGCGGTCGGGATATATGTCGAAAAAGGTTTCGCCCCGGAATCGCCAGCGATTGCCGTCGGTGAAAATATCCCAGTTCAGGCGGGTGGATACCTGATTGGCCAGCGTATAGACGGCCAGGAATTGCACGTTGGAAAAGCGGGTACTGGTATCGCCGCGGTAAAGATCCATGTAATACACCCCGATCACGCCCAGGGTGAGTTTCGTCTCCGGTGCATAACTGATGGCCGGCAGGATATCGATGCGCCGAAAGTCGCGCGAGGCCGGGGCATTTGCGGTATCGGCCGGCTGCTGTGCCTGCCCGCTCAGGCCCAACAATACCGAACAGCAAAGCAGGGGACAGAGATACTTCATAAGGACTTATGCCGGTACTGATACTGTTTAAAAAATAAAAAGTTGCATACCGCTTCCGGATTGGTTAACCCATATGGAAGCGGTATTTTTTTAAGCGCGTATGCACGGATTTCAAGGATAAAATACCACTAACGAATGGGGCATTTTATCCTTGCACCACATAATAGATAACGAACCTTGCGCAAAGCAATGAGCGATTGGAAGCCAAAGGGCAGTATGGAGTGGCCAATGCCGATTGCTGTAAGCCGGCAACCTGATGCCACACTCTTCCTGCACGATGAATCCACAGCCCTGCTGCGCAACATCGATCAATCAGACCATTAAGGTAATAAAAAAAGACTCAGGGTACAGCCCGCACCAGACTAAATTCCACGCGCCGGTTCTGGCTGCGCGCCCGGTCGGAATTGCCGACTAGGCGCGGATAGGCCTCGCCAAACCCCTTCACAATGAGCCGGTCCCTGGCCACGCCGCGCTGCACCAGATAATCCGCTATCGCACCGGCGCGCTGATCGCTCAGGCGCTGATTGAGGGCGGAGGGTCCCGAGGCATCCGTAAAGGCGAAGATCTTCAACCGCTCGCGGGGATGGGCGCGCAGCAGGGTCACGATCCCTTCGAGCAGAGCCCTCTGTTCGGTAGAAAGCGCGGTGGTGCCGGAGGCAAATTGAAAGCCCGGGATCTCAATCTTCTGCCCCCGCATGAGATCCCGCTGCAGCCCCATATCCAGCGCGGGCAAGGTGGGAATGCGCCCCAGGACCAGCTTGCGAAAACAGACCTCCTGCCGGTTGTTGTACTTGCCCGTTGCCGCCGAAGCCCCCCAGTACACGATGGAGTTGCCGCGAAATACCGTGCGGGTCAGATCGCCCGTGGCACGGGCAATGACCACGCCGTCCAGGTACACCTTGAGTTCCTGGACCGCCGGATCCCAGGATACCTCCATGGGGTGATAGGCACAGTCCTCGATATTGGGCAGGGCATTGGGCCGGTTGGCATTGGCGTAGTGGCGAATGTCGCCATTGGTGAGTATGGCTACATGATCCTCCTCGGGATCGAGCAGGTGATCATTGAGCCAGGTATCCAGCTCGATCCCCAGGGATGGGACCAGGCCGCCGAAGCCCATGCCCTCACCGCTGTAGCCCAGGCGAGCCCGCGGGCTGAAGATAAATACGATGCCGTCGGCCCCGCCGCGGTCATCGCAGCCCAGAAACACCTCCAGCTCCATGTAGAAGGGCTCGTTCAGGTCAATGGGTTTCTTGTACCAGATGGCCCCGCCCTGCCAGTCCACGGCCTCGGTGAGCCGGAAACACTCGTCGTCCAGCCGCACGGCGTTGCCGTTGAGCACAAAGTCTTTGACGTCCACCTGAGCAGATAAAACCGCAGGCAACAAAAGGAAAAACAGTATCAGTCGGGCCATGGTCGAAGGTTTGATGCGCGAATCCAGAATTTACGGGGATTCCGTCTTTGAGGCAAGCCCACCTCGCCGGCAAAGGGCGCAAATGGCGGTGTCTTTACATTCAGGGACTGGCTTTGCGGTCCCGGGTGCGGAAATACTGCCGGCCCCACACCAGCACCTGAAAACCGTACATGCTCAGCCAAAGCAATACCGCCGCAAAGGATAAAGCCCCGAGGGCGGCAAATGGTTTATTGCTGCGCAGGTTGATACCCAGAAATTCGTAAAAGGAAAAATCCGCCAGCACGAACAGGGCGTGAATGCCGAACAGCACAAACAACACCGGCAGCATTTTCTCGAGGTAGACGACCTTCTTGGCCTCCTGGCGCGACTGCAGGCGGCTGCGCTTGCGGCGCACATAACGATAGGCGAAATACATGTAGGCCAAGAAGGTGCCCAAATACAGGGCCTGCTCAAAGGCTCCGTAGAAGGGATTGTAAAACTGCCGGTCCACCCGGTCTTTCAGGGATTCGTCGGCAAAGAACATGCCGATGAAATACAACACCTGAAAAAAGGGCAGCAGGAAATACTTGCCGTCCGTCCACCGCAAACGGTAGATGGGGTACAGGTTCAGCTTGACGTAGAAGAACAGAAGGGGCGGAAAAGCCAGAGTGAAGTAGATGGGCAAAAACCGAAGCTGTGGATAGCGGGCGTAAAATTCGGTGAAGGTGAAAATGTTGTGCAACAGGGTCAGGCCAAAGGTGATGAGCAACAGGCCGAAGCAAATATTGGCCCGCCGCTCGCCGGCCCGCGACACCAGAAAAGCCGGCCCCACCACCAGGCTGTGCAGGACCACGCCGGCCAACACCAGGATAAGCAGGTAGAACAATACCGTATTCAGGTCCATGCGCCGCGGAAATGAAGTTTGCTCAAAGATAAAAGCCACAAAATCAAGGTATCAACAAAAGTCCGGCTCTGCCTGTTTGACCTGTCAAACAGAATATTATCATGGCCGACCTCTGGGACCGCCTTCGCAACCTCTTTCGCTCCGTAGAGGAAAGCTCGCCCTCCAATCCGGCGGTGCACGAGCTCATCCGGCGCAGTGCAGACGAACAGCAGGACTACTCCTTTTGGAAGGACACCCTGGTGCGGCGTCGCCTCCAAAACTGGCTGTCCGACCAGTACGCCCTCTTCCTGGTGACGCCGGACAACGTGGATGAGGCCCTGGATTTCCTGGATACGCCCTCCTCCAAAGGCTTTGTCGTCTATTTCTTTAAAACCCAATACAGCCAGCGGGACGTCCAGCACTTTTTCGACTACCTCAAAGAGCGCGTGTTGGATCTCGGCTACCGCACCCAGATCTCGGACACCCGCACCTTCAGCCGCCCGAAATGGGTGGAAACCGTAGAACGCCACTACCTCAAGCCGCCGGCCCAGGGCCGCGACGAAGGCAAGTTCTACCAGGAATTCGGCAACATCACCATCGAGAACCACCTGCGCGACGAGCAGGTCCACTACCTCAAGTTCCGCGCCACCATCTACAAGGACCATCAATTTCACGAGGCCAAGACCTTCCAGCAACTCATGCAGGAAGTCCTCCTGTAAACTGTATCCACCGGCCTTGCCTGCCGAACCGGGCCGCCAAATGCATTCGGCCGGCCCTTCACAGGCCCCGGTCTCAAGCAGCTCTCGCGCCCGCTCTTTAAACTTCCCCTGCCATCCGCGCGCCATTCGCGGAATAAACCTTAATTTCATTGCCAAACCCGCAACGGCCTATGGCACGCCCCGATTTCAGCACCATCGACCTGAACCTCCAGCCTGTCCCCCCCGGGCAAACGCCCGCCGGTGAGCCCTGGCACACCCCCGAGCACATCGCCGTGCCGCCCGTCCTGGGCCCGGAAGCCATGGAAAAACTGGAGCACCTGAGCTTCGTATCCGGCATTCCGCCCTTCCTGCGCGGCCCCTACAGCACCATGTATACCGGCCGCCCCTGGACCATCCGCCAGTACTCCGGCTTCAGCACGGCCGAAGAGAGCAACGCCTTCTACCGCCGCAACCTGGCCGCCGGCCAGAAGGGCCTGAGCGTGGCCTTCGACCTGGCTACCCACCGCGGCTACGACAGCGATCACGAGCGCGTGACCGGCGATGTGGGCAAGGCCGGCGTCGCCATCGACACCGTGGAGGACATGAAGATCCTCTTCGACCAGATCCCCCTGGACCAGATGTCCGTTTCCATGACCATGAACGGGGCCGTCATTCCCGTCATGGCCTTCTACATCGTGGCAGCCGAAGAGCAGGGCGTGCCGGCCGAAAAGCTCAGCGGCACCATCCAGAACGACATCCTCAAGGAATTCATGGTGCGCAACACCTTCATCTACCCACCGGAGCCCAGCATGCGCATCATCGCCGATATCTTTGCCTACACGGCCCGCCACATGCCGCGCTTCAACTCCATCAGCGTGAGCGGCTACCACATGCACGAGGCGGGCGCCCCGGCCGATATCGAGCTGGCCTACACCCTGGCCGACGGCCTGGAATACATCCGCGCCGGCCTTTCCGCCGGCCTGACCATCGACGACTTTGCGCCGCGCATCTCCTTCTTCTGGGCTATCGGCATGAACCACTTCATGGAGGTGGCCAAGATGCGCGCCGGCCGCATGCTGTGGGCCAAGCTGGTGAAGCCATTCGATCCGCAGAAGCCCAAGTCCATGGCCCTGCGCACCCATTGCCAGACCAGCGGCTACAGCCTCACCGAGCAGGATCCCTTCAACAACATCGCCCGCACCGCCATCGAGGCCCTGGCGGCCGTGCTGGGCGGCACCCAGAGCCTGCACACCAACTCCCTGGACGAGGCCATCGCCCTGCCCACCGAC
>JAJDFU010000655.1 GCA_020528935.1 Saprospiraceae bacterium
GGGTGGTCTGGGTGGGGTGGGGGGGGGGGGAGGGGGGAGGCGGGGCCGGGGGGGGAGGGCGGGGGGGAGGGGCGTGCGGACGAGGAGGGGGAGGAAGGCGAAGGGCCGGCGGAAAGCGAGGAAGGGCCGGCCGAAGAAGCCCCGGAGGCGGAAGCCGGCGCCGAGGCTCCTGCTGCGGAGGAGGAGGCGAAAACCGAAGCGCCGGCCGAAGAAACCCCCGAGGCTGAAGCCAGTGCGGAGGCTCCTGCTGCCGAGGAAGAGGCGAAAGCCGAAGCTCCGGCCGAAAAAGAACCCGAAGAGGCCCCGGCCGAATCCGAGGAGGAGCCGGCCGAAGAAGAGAAAAAGTAAGCCCGCGATCGAGTTGGCCTCGCCGGCAAGGGAAGTTTTGTGCCGCGTACAATTTCAGGTTCCCTATTTGAAGATTACGCCGGGCTGACTAGCTTTTCTTTACTACAAGGCTATACTTTAATTCTATATATGAAGAGAACCTGGTAGTGCCTCTGCTGCACTATCAGGTTTATCTTTAAAAAGAGCAGTGATGTACGAATTGGACGACAAGTACCTGGCCCAGTTGGAGGAATTGGCCGCTGAGATCCAGGAATCCGAGGTGCTTCAGCAGTACCTGGAGGAAGAGGAAGAGGAGTATTTCAACCAACTCAAAGACCTTTTTGAGCCGCGCATACAGGAAGTGTACGAACAGGTGGCCGCCGACTGGCCCCTGCAGCTCATCCACCTGGAGCTGGTGCTGCTGGACGAAAACTTCGAAGGCCTCTTCACGCCCAAGATCCTGGGTTATTCGGTGCTCCGCGGCCAGATCGACGATACCTACACCTATCTGCTGCCGCAGGAACACTTCAAGACCATCCTGTTGGCCATTTGCGAATCGCCCAATTTCGAGATCCTCCGCCACCGCATCGGGCAGACCGTGCAGGTGGGTTTTGCGCTCAGCAGCGACATCTGGGTAACCAACCTCATCAACAGCATCGAAAACAAGCGCATTCGCCATTTTCTGCAGAGCCTGAAAAAAGAGGAACTGCGCGAGGTGTCCGAGCGGGAGAAGCTGTACAAGCGCTACGCCCACCAATTCCGCAACGACAATTTCATGAGTGCCACCTACCCGGAGCAGGCCGCTGACCTCGCCCTGGGCTTCCCGCCTCTCAAGCGCTTCCTGCTGTACCGCATCAGCAAGGACATGAACAACAGCAGCCTGCTGGAACCCACCCGGAAGATGCTCCAAAACGACGCCTTTGCGCACACCCCGCAGCTGCTGCAAACCCTGGTGCTGCACGCCGCCTTCCTGGAAGAAGACGACAAGAAGCGCAAGACGCTGCAGAAAAACTGGATCGAGCTGCGGGACAACCTGCCCGAATTCGAAGAGCAATTCTTCCAATTCCTGCTGGAGCTGCACCATCGGGAGGATATCCGACTCGACCCGGAGGCCGATCTGAGGCTGGCCACGATCGTGGACACCAAGCCCACGGACGAGACTCACAAAAATTTAGACCTCCTGAAAGGGGTTCACCCCAAAGACACCCAAAACACAGCCGCCCAGGAAGCCATCAAGGCCTTTTCCAGCCAGCGCGAAGGGCTGTCCCTGGTGAACGAAGCCCTGCGCCAGACCATCTATAAATACTTTGAGCGCTACGTCCGGGCGCTGAACGTGGAAGACTACGCCCCCTTCTACGAGATCGTACGTTTGTATCCGGCGTACATGCAGATCTTCGCCAACGAACACTTCAACCAGGAGCTCAAGAACTTGTCCATGGGTTACGTGCGCAAGCTGCTCAAGCGCTATACCGATAAGCGCGGCAAGGACTATCAGGACATCAAGAAGTTTGTGAGCACGACCTTCCAGGATCTCCATTTCCTCACCGAAAAAGAGACCGTAGAACTGTTTAAGACCCGCCGAAAAAAGAAAAAGACGACGGGCTGATCCGGAAAACTCACCGAATGTTCCGCCTTTGGGCTGTACCATTGCAAAATTTTGAAGATCAAACTATTGCGAATGAGCTAGTCCCATTCCTTCGATAACTTTTCTACCCGCATTTGGGTACGCAAAATGTTGCAAGGGTGAGGGTAATACGGACGCTCCTTCGGATAGCAGCATCGAAGCCCCCAGCATAAGTGGTCGAAAATGCGCCTATTTTCAGCCATTTACCGTCAGTATTCACGGGAACCCGTGAGTAATCCGGGTTAGCCCGGTCGAGTCTCCTGGACCTTCCATAGAAAAGAAATCGTTCGGACGGAGGCGGAACCGTAGCTTTGATCCAAAATACAGGCTATGGTGGGTCCATTCATCCGCGGCATGACGTCTTACGGTACGGCTTTTCAACTCATATCCCGCTATCGCCTTTGGGGATACGTGTTGGTGCCGGCCCTGGTGAGTTTTGCCTACGGCATCGGCTTGTTGCTGCTGGCCTGGACATTTTCGGATGACCTCGGTCGCTGGATGGTCTCCATTTATCCCTGGGAAAAAGGCCGCAGCGCCGTTACGGCAGTAGCGACCGTCCTGGGGGCACTGGCCATACTCGCCCTGGGCTTCATCGTGTACAAAAACCTGGTCATGGCACTGGCCTCGCCCTTTTTGAGCCCGCTCCAGGAACAGACCGACCGGGAGCTGCGGTGGTTTTCCGGCCCGGTGACCTTCTCAACCGGCCAATTTTTCAGCGATTTGTGCAGTGGGCGGCACATCGCTTG
>JAJDFU010000395.1 GCA_020528935.1 Saprospiraceae bacterium
TCCATATACCCCCTACCCACTACCATGTACCGGGAGGTTGGGCCCTGACAAACATTTCTTTACGATAATGTCCATGCCCAACCTCACGTTAAATTAGGCAGTACGGGCCATCACCCACTGATTAAAAGGCTTGCCGCTTGACACCTAATATGTTTGCCGAGAAACACTATCCGGAAGTCTTGCATCCGCAGGACCTGGACCGGTACTTGGCGCGCGGTTGGTACCGCATGGGGCAAACCATGTTCACGACACACTTCCTTTGTTTCGGGCAGCAGTTTTTCTCGGCGGTTTGGGTGCGCCTGCCGCTTAGCGGCTATCGCTTCCGACGGAGCCTGCGCAAACTTCACCAGAAAAACGCCAATCGCTTTCGCACCCGGATCCAGCGCGGATCCATTACCCGGGAAAAGGAACAGCTCTATCAAAAGTACAAATCCCACTTTCCCGGTATCCTGGCGCCCAGCCTGCGCGACTCCCTGCTGGACGGCGAAGATTTTAACATTTTCGACACCTACGAGGTAGCCGTGTACGATCAGGACCAGTTGGTCGCCCTCAGCTATTTCGACCGGGGCCGTGCAGCGGCGGCCAGCATACAAGGCATCTACGACCCGGCCTATCGAAAGTACAGCCTGGGCTTCTACACTATGCTGGCGGAGATCGAAGCCTGCCAACAAGACGGCTTGTCGCATTTTTATCCCGGCTATGTGGTGCCGGGTTACGACCGCTTCGACTACAAGCTGCGCATAGGAGAGGTGGAATACTACGACCTCAGTTCCGGCAGATGGAGGCCCCTGCAGGACTGGAACGGCGAGGCCGGCCCCCTCATGGCCATGGAGCGAAAGCTGGCCGGCCTCCAGGCCAGCCTGAACCGGCACCGGATACCGGCAAAAAAAATGTTCTACCCGCTCTTCGAAGCCAATCTGTTCGGCTTCTGGACCACCACCTTTTTCGATTATCCGGTCTTTTTGCACTGCCTCACCGCTCAGGACGAGGAGCAATACGTCGTAGCCGTGTACGACGTGCGCCAGGAAGTGTACAAACTCGTCGCCTGCACACCTTTCGAGGAAGTGCACTTTTATTTTAACGATTCCTATATCGGCAACTTCGACCCCGAGTTTTTCTGCATGGACCTGCTGGTGCCCGAGCAACTGCTGGCAGAAAGCGCCGACCCGGAGGCTATCGTTATGGGGTTGTTTTAACCTGACAGGCAATCCGGTCACCGACCGGCCTCCTGGCTCTTCCGGTAGGCCTTGTACCCGCCGGCCAGATCGATCACCTCCTCAAAGCCGCGACGGAGCAGGGCCCGCGCCACCAGCGGGCTGCGATGGGCCGTTGCGCAATAGATGAATACCGGCCGGTCGCGATCCAGGCTGTCCACCTGCTTTCCGAATGAAAAGCTCAGGTAATTCACGTTCGCAAAGCCCTCCAAGTGACCCTTTCGGTACTCCATGGGCGTGCGAATGTCGAGCCGGTGGGCTTCACCGGCTTCAGCCAGCTGTTGGAGGTATTCTGCCGGCGGAAGCTGTACGGCCTTTTCGGATTTGCGATAGATGCTGCTGCAGGCCGTGGCCGTACAAAGCAGGAGAACGAAACTCGCAGCCCTCATGGGGTATCCTTCTTCCAAAGGGTAGCTTCGGGCTTGCGGGCGCAAGCGCCGGAGGCACACCCCAGTTGTTTGTTGAATACGGCCTGGGCCAGCAGGACGACGCCCAACAAAAGCACGACCCATTGGCCGGAGTAAAAGAAAAAATCGCCCAGGCAAAAAAGCCCCATGGCCAGCTGCAGTATCTGGATCAGGCTGAATTGGTGAAATAGTGATTGCATAGAAAATCGTATTCTAACTGCAGAAATACGCATGCCCGCTACAACGGAACGTGACAAACCGCACATTGTCGTCCTGGACGGCCATGCCCTCAACCCCGGCGACCTCAGCTGGGAACCGCTGCACGCCCTGGGCCGGGTGGTCATCTACCCCCGATCCAGTCCGGAAGAGGTGGTGCAGCGGGCTCGCGAGGCCGAGCTGGTACTCGCCAATAAAGCCCCGCTGTTCAGGGAACAACTCGAACGGCTTCCGAAGTTGAAATACATCGGCATTACCGCCACGGGCTACAACAATGTGGACCTCCACGCCGCCGCCGAGCGGGGCATCGTGGTATCCAACGTGCTGGGCTACGGTACGCATTCCGTAGCCCAGCACGCGTTCGCGCTGCTGCTGGAACTCACCAACCGGGTAGCCGCCCACCACGCCAGCGTGAAGCGGGGCGACTGGGCGGCCCAGTCCGACTTTTCCTATACCCTGCAGCCGGTGGTGGAGCTGGCCGGTAAAAACCTGGGCGTAGTCGGCTACGGCAACATCGGCCGGCAGGTGGCACGCATCGGGCGCGCTTTCGGCATGTCCGTTCTGGTACACAGCAGCCACGCCACCGCCGAAGCGGGAGTGGAGCTGGTAGAATTGAAGGAATTATTCGAGCGGAGCGGCGTGGTAATCCTTAATACGGCCCTCAGCCCGGAAAAGAAAGGAATGGTGAATGCCCATCTGCTGCAGCGCATGCCGCAGGGAGCTATGCTGATCAACACGGCCCGGGGCGGCCTGATCGATGAGCAGGCCCTGGTAGAAGCCGTGCGAGCGGGGCCCCTGGCAGGGGCCGGCCTGGATGTGCGGGCCGAAGAGCCCCCGCCACCCGACCACCCCCTGCT
>JAJDFU010000042.1 GCA_020528935.1 Saprospiraceae bacterium
CCGTTTGGGTTCTGTGGGTCAGGAGGGTACCGTTTGGCGGGAAGTTCCCGTCATGTTAGCGATGTCCTGCTGGGTAAGACAGGTGCGGACCAGGGTTTCCAGGCCTACCCGCTTGCCGTTCTGGCGGGCAGACTCCAGGATGAAGTCGATGATTCGCTCCCGGGCGTCCTTGGTCACCATGCTCTCCAGGCGACGCTCCGTTTGCCGCAGGCGGGTGCCCACCCACTGCATGAAATTCATGGCCAGGTTGTGGTTGCGCTGCAGAAGCCAGCGCAGATGGGATAGGGGCAAAGACAAAATGTGAACCTCGTCGTTCATGGCCATGGCAAAATCGGACCGCCGATCCTCGCCCACCATGCCCAGTTCGCCAAACATCGTGATCGGGCTCAGCACTTCTTTGATGATCTCTCGCCCGCCGGCAGAGTGGGAGCCTCGCTTGACGGTTCCCTTTATCAGTAAGTAAAGGGTGCGGGAAGCCTGACCTTGTTCGTATATTAGGCTGTGCTTGTCAAACACCCGATGCGTCATGCGCTGCCCGAGCTGATCCAGTTCTTCTTCAGAACAGACTTGGAAAACAGGCAGGTGTTTGAGCAATTCGGCCGGACGGTTGGTGATCATTTTAATCGGTTCGCTGATTTACTGGTACAATGATCCGAAGAAGTTGGAGAGAATTAAAGGACAAAAAATCATTATTGTACGTAATAATTTATTTTTGTTTTTTTGTATTAATGTGATTATCAATTTTTTATGGCTTTTAATCTCTAGTTTTGTCAGAGCATAAAAAAGGCTTGCCTGTCGCGATGCGCAAAGTTATCCACGTGGATATGGATGCCTTTTACGCATCGGTGGAGCAGCGCGACCAGCCCGGGCTGCGGGGCAGGCCGGTAGCGGTAGGGGGGAGTGGTCAGCGCGGCGTGGTTGCTGCGGCCAGCTACGAGGCACGAGCATTCGGCGTGCATTCCGCCATGTCCAGCCGGCGTGCCCGGCGCCTGTGTCCCGAGCTGATCTTCGTACCGGCCCGCTTCGAGTTGTACAAGGCCGTGTCCAGGCAGATCCGCGCCATATACGCGGACTATACCGACCTGGTAGAACCACTGTCGCTGGACGAAGCCTACCTGGATGTGACGCACCCCAAACAGGGGCCGACTTCTGCGACCCTGTTGGCGCGGGAGATCCGCCGCCGCATCCGGGAGGAAACCGGACTGACCGCCTCGGCAGGGATTTCCTTCAACAAGTTCCTGGCCAAAGTGGCCTCCGACATGCGAAAGCCCAACGGGCAAATGCTCATTGCACCGGAGGATGCCCTGGCCTTTCTGGAAAAGCTGCCCATTGAAAAATTTCACGGCATCGGCAGGGTTACGGCTGCCCGCATGCGCGCCCTGGGCATTCATACCGGCCTCGATCTCAAGCAGTGGACTGAGGTGGACCTGGTGCGCCGTTTCGGTAAGGTGGGCCGCCACTACTACCGCATCGTACGGGCACAAGATGAGCGCCCCGTCAACCCCAATCGCAAGCGGAAAAGCATCGGTGCCGAACGAACCTTCCGCGAAGATATCCGCACTGCATCCCTGCTGAAAGACCAGCTCCTGGACCTGTGCCAGCGGATTTTCAAAACGATGAAGGAGAGCGGGCGCTACGGTCGTACGATAAGCCTGAAAATGAAAAAACCGGACTTTTCCATCGTCAGCCGGAGCAGGTCATTCGAGCAGGAAGTCAGGGAGCTTTCTATTCTGCAAGAACTGACGCTGGAATTGTTCCGCGATCACTGGGAAGAAGGAACTCCCCTGCGCCTTTTGGGGGTCAGCGTGTCGAACCTGAGCCCGACCGATCCGGGGATTGGGGTTCAACTGGACCTGGCGTTTCCGAATTCCGGGGCCGCCAACTCCCCCTAGCGCGGGTTTTAACATTTCTTTGACAGCAGCCTGCCGTTCGCCCTGATCCCCTAGCGGATTTTTTTGTTGAACTTTTGGTTTTTGTTCTATACCGCCAAAGCAGTGGCCTGGGATTTCAAATCATCCCATGACGGGTCCGGGCGCGTCCAAACCCTTTTGACGGCGGTGTATCATACCAGGGTTTCAAGCATAGCCCGCCTGCCATACCTTCGGTAGGAAATCCGGACGGCCGGAAATGCCAACCGAGGTCGGTCGTCTTTTGTGAAACGGCACAAAGAAAGCAGGAACCTTTACGGGTATGAGCTGGTTAGGCGGACAGGATGGGATGGTCTTCCGTTTTCAACGAAAGTCTCCTATATTTGCAACGCTTTTGAAAAAGGGCATCTGTTTTCAGATTCCGTAGCTCAGTTGGTAGAGCACTTGACTTTTAATCAAGGGGTCCTGGGTTCGAGCCCCAGCGGAATCACTTCGAAAGAGAAAGGCTTTGGCAAATTGCTGCCAAAGCCTTTTGTTCTTCTTCTAACCTTTCGCTCGGGTGTTTTCAGATCAGTAAGTTAGACGCGCTCGGCCACGACTGGCGAAAAGGGTCGAATGCAGTTGGCCGGATAGTGTAAAGGCCAACGGGGTAAGATGCAGCAGTTTTCCCAAAAAGGCAAGTTTTCAGGCTAATACCGTTTAAAAAAATAAAAAATCGCCCTCCGTTTCAAAACGGCTTTATACAAACTAACCTTGAAGCGGAATTTTTTTAACGTGGTCTTCCCGGGATCAGGGATAACATACACCAATG
>JAJDFU010000130.1 GCA_020528935.1 Saprospiraceae bacterium
GTTGTCCAGTGGGCTGAAGTTGTGGGGGTGTTTGGGGGTTGTCTTTCGCCGTTGTGCCCTGTTCCGTCCCTTATTGCAATTCTTTCGGGGGCGGTTGTCTCGCTGGGTGCGGCCGAAGCCGGAATAGCGGTTTTCCGTTTTGTCCTTGAAACCCTGATAGTTCCCGCTTGATCCTAAGACCGGTATTACCCGGTATTATGCCTGATCCCGGGCCGATTTTTTCGGGGGCTTACGGCCGCTTGTAAAGCCCGTGCTCCTCCGAGCAAAACAAAAGCGGCGGCCCCGCGTGGAGCCGCCGTCGATATGGATATGGGTGTTAGGCTTTCACGATGTGTATGGTCTTCTGGGCGCCACCTTGCATAACGAGGCGGAAGTAGTAGTTGCCCGGAGGCAGGCCGTGGCCCTCGAACCGAAACTGGTAGTCGCCCGCGCTCAGATTCTGGTTGGTGAGGACTTTGACCTCCTTGCCCACCGAATCGAACACGCTCACCCTTAGCCAGCCGCCGGTATGCCGGAGCGAAACGGTGGCCCAATTCCGGAAGGGATTGGGAAAGGCCGAGGCTTCTACCTGTTCATTGAGCAGATTTTGAGTATTGGTCGTCAGCTGATCGCAGTCGTCGCCCAGCACGGGCAGATACATGAACTCGTCATAGAGGGAGGTGCGGATCTCGTCCTCGCTCACGCCAAACCAGTCCATCAGTACCGAGCCGTATACATCCCGGAAGTCGTACTGCATGGGCACGCCATCCTGGGGGCTTACGTCATCCGGTATGGTTGGATTTTGCCCGATCACATTGGCGCAGGCCGACTCGCCGAACAGGATCAGGGGCGCAGCGGTACCGTGGTCGGTACCCAGGCTGTCGTTGGAGCGGATCTGACGGCCGAATTCCGAGAAGGTCATGCCCAATACCCGGCTGGAGAGGCCCAGCTGCTGAATGTCGCTCATGAAGGCCGTCACGGCTTCGGAGATATTCTTCAGCAGTCGGGCATGCCGGCCTTCGGTCGGATCGCTCTTGATCACCTGATTGGCATGGGTGTCAAAGCCTCCGATGCTCACGATGTAGATGCGGGTTTGCAGGCCGCCGCTCATGAGCAGTGCAACATTCTTGAGCTGGGAGGCCAGGCGGTTGTCTATGGGATAGGTAGCCATGTTGTTGCCCATGTTGGCGGCCTCCATCACGGCCTCTCCGTAGGCGTTGGTCTGGGCTATGATGTTGCGTATGTACTGCAGCTCATCGCCGTAGGGAGTATCCGGCACCATGGTCTCGGAATCCTCGGCCAGTTGGGTGAGGGAAAAGGGATCGCGCAGGGCAATGCTGTAGTTGGCCACTTCACCCTGGCAGGTGGTCGATACCGTATTGCCCATCGTAATGGCAAAGGGGTGCGGGTGCTCGTCATTGGGATAGCCGTCCGGGTATCCGGTATAGCGCTCATCGAAATAGCGCCCCATCCATCCGGTGGTCCAGAACTCGTCGGCCGGAGAACCGGTAGACCAGATGTCGGTGGAGCGAAAGTGCGAGCGGTTCTGGTTGGGATAGCCTACATCCTGCACGAAACCCACCAGACCGTCGGTGAACAGGTCGCGAATACCGCTCATTTTGGGGTGCAGTCCGTTTTCGGTAGTGAGCGACAGGATGCTGTCTTCGGGCAGGAGCACTGCCTGCCGCGCGTGGAACAGATTGTCGTACTGGTCCATGGGCACCAGCATGTTTAGTCCGTCATTTCCGCCATTTAAGCGGATGATGACCAGCACGCGGTCGGTATCGTTGGCCATGCTCCCGAAAAAAGCAGAGCGCGGCAGGGCGGAGAGGCGCACACCCTGCAATGCGAAAGGCAGGGCCACGGCTGCTCCAGCCGTATGTTTGATAAAAGAACGTCTTTTCATGATTGAAAATGAGTTTAAGGGATTACCATTAGCTCAGGTGGAATTCGGCCAGACTCAGCATAATGCCGACCATTTCCACGAGCTTGTCTTCAACGGCCTTCTTGATGTCCGGATCGTCGGGATTGGCGAGGTAATCGCCGTACTCGATCGTCCATTCGAAATCGGGCAGGCCCGGGATCAGCACTTCCTTGAGCCCTTTGTACTGGCCCGTAGTGTAGGAGCCGTTGGCGTCCATGTCGCCGGTGAGCGGCATGGGGAAAAGCACGTCGGCCAGGGTGCGGATCATGGCGTTGGGATTGGTCGGATTGTCGAAGGTGGCGATGAGATCCAGCAATTCAGCCCGGATGCGGAAGTCGTCACCGGCCTTGATGCCGTCATTCAGTAGCTCTGCCGTGAAGCTGAGGCGAGCCAGCAGGGTATTGAGGTTGATCCAGTCTCTGCTGTACACCGGGGCCTGATACCAGGCCTTCCATCCGGCCACTTCCGGCGGGTTGAAGTAATCCATGTTCATTTTCCGGGCTTCCTGCATGAGCTCCCGCCACCCCTCGTACAGGCTGAACAGGTCCTCATCCGGGGCGGGAAAGGGCACCTCCAGTTGCTTGATGGCCGAAACCACGAAGTCAAAGGGGTGCTTGATCATGGGGCCCACGTAGCGCATATCGAAGAAATGGGCGCTGGACAACAGCGTGCGCAGCACGGGCTTGACCTCGAAATCGTTGTCGATGAGCAGCTGGGCCAGCGGTTCGATGATGGTGCTTTCGATATTGTCGTCGATGTGGTAGTACACAAACCAGCGATACAGCTTTCGGCATATATGGCGGGCTGCGGCCGGCTGCTGGAAGATGATGTCGATGAGGTGCGCGTATTCCTGATCGCCCATATCGGAGATCACCGCATCGTTGAAGCGGGGCGAGAGTTGTTTGTCGCCGGTATCGTGCTCGTTGTCCTGGAAAAAGCTTTCCACAGCCTGATCCGGATTGTTGGTGCGCCAGCCGCGGTCTTTCCAGCCGGTGAGGATGCGGGAAATCTCCAGCACGTCCTGTTCGGTGAAGTTGGTGTAATCACCGGGCGCTACCTGCGGACCCTTGCCCACGGTGTAGAGTTCCAGAAGCTCGCGGGCATAATTTTCATTGGGCGCTTTCTTGGTGTTCTGGTTGCCGTTCAGAAAGCGGAGCATGGCCGGATCAATAGTGATCAGTTTGACCAGCTCCCGGAAATTCCCCCAGGCATGAGTGCGCAGGGTATTGACGTAGGTGTAGGCAAAACGCGGATCCCCCACGTCGTCCTCGATCACGGCAAAGTGATTGTGCCAAAACAGCGTCATCTTCTCGCGCAGGGAGACGCCTTCCCCGATCATCAGGCCCAGCGTCCAGGCTTCCAGGCTTTTGTAGCGATTGGGCTGTAGGTTCTTAAAACCGACCAGCGGCGCATCCACCCAGCTTTCGCCAATGGGTACATTGGGATCGTCTTCCTCGTTGTAATTCAGGGGAGGCTCCGGCAGCGGCCGGTCCTCGAGGAGTGCGTCCAGCACGGTGTTCAGGTCCTGGGCGGCAGCCCAGTTCAGGTCGGCGCGAGTGGGGCCGAACATCGCGCGCCTCAACAAGTGGGCAGCCTCGGCGGGGCCCCAGGCACCCGCGTAGGGTTCCAGGCCTGCAGAGCTGCCGGCAGCAGGCGACACAGCGGTAGCCTCCGACTGCACGGGCTTGCCCAGGAGCAGGCCGAGCGTGGCTCGTCTATTCATAGGAAAATTTGTTTTTGGAGTTCACCAAATGAGAAAACAAGAAGCAATGTCCTATCAACGAGGAATTTACGCAAAATGATGCTGCCCCTGGCATCCGTTGACGGAGCGGTATCAAAAAATAGGTAAAAGTGTATTTTTGGCCATCGTGCCCATATTCACAGCTATGATCCGAGCATGCATATTCGACCTGGACGGCGTTCTGGTAGATACGGCCCACTACCACTTTCTGGCCTGGCGCAGGCTGGCCAACCAATTGGGCTTTGACTTCGACGAAAAAGCCAACGAAGCCCTCAAGGGAGTGGGCCGTATGGAATCGCTGGACATCATTCTGGGCTGGGGCGGCTTGTCGAAAACCCGGCCCGAAAAAGAGGCGCTGGCTCACCAGAAGAACGAATGGTACCGGGCCTATATCCGCGAAATGACCCCCGGCGAGGTTCTTCCGGGCGTGGCCGGCTTTCTCGATCAACTGGATGCACAGGGTATCCGAAAGGGCATTGGTTCCAGCAGCAAAAACGCCAAGACTATCCTCCGGCAGGTCGGCCTTACCGATCGCTTCGAGGTCATCGTAGACGGCACCGACCTGCAGCGCAGCAAGCCCGACCCACAGGTCTTCCAGCTGGGAGCCGAGCGCCTGGGGCTTTCCCCGCGGGAGTGTATTGTTTTTGAAGATGCCGCTGCCGGCATAGAGGCGGCCCTGGCCGGGGGCTTCTGGGCAGTGGGGGTAGGCGATGCCGAAATATTTCCCGGGGCTCATATCGCAATTCCCGGCTTAGAAAACCTACATTGGAGCGCATTACTGGAAAAGCTTCCCCTATAAATCCCGCACATGAAATCATACCTTCAACACGATGAGTGGTCAATCGTAGAAGAGGGCTTTCGCCCGGAATACAATCGCATTTCCGAAAGCGTGTTCAGCATAGGCAACGGCCGTACCGGCCAACGCGCCAATTTTGAGGAAGGCTACAGCGGCGACAGCCTGCAGGGCTCCTACATCGCCGGCGTATATTATCCGGACAAAACCCGGGTGGGCTGGTGGAAGATCGGCTACCCCGAGTACTTTGCCAAGGTGCTGAACGCGCCCAACTGGATACGCATTGACGTGCAGGTGAACGGGCAGCCCCTGGATCTGGCTCAGTGCGAGGTGGAAGACTTCCGGCGCGAACTCAATATGAAGGCCGGATACCTGAAGCGGCGTGTCACCGCCCAAATGCCCGATGGCAAGCGCATCCGGATCGAGTCGACCCGCTTTCTCAGCATTTCCGACGACGAAGTGGGCGCCATTCGCTATGCGGTGCACTTCCTCAACTTTTCGGGCACCCTGTCCTTGGCTCCCAGCATTGACGGGGACGTGCACAATGAAGATGCCAACTACGGCGAGCAGTTCTGGGAGTTCGTCAGCCATAGGGCCGAAGGGGAGGAGGCCTACCTGACTACCCGCACGAAAAAGACCGGATTCACCGTTTGCCACGGCATGGCTTTCGCTTTGGAGAAGGACCAAAAGGCCCTGCAGCCCGAAGCGATCCGCCGCACGGACGAGCCGAAGCGAGTGGGATACAGCTGTCAGATCCCCATGGAGGAGGACGAGCAGGTCGTGTTGTTTAAGTACGCCGGCATCGTATCCTCGCTCAACTATCCCGAGGAGAGGCTTCAGGCTGCCGCGCAGGAAGCCGTACAGCGGGCGTGCGAGCAGGGTTTCGACCTGCTCCTGCGTAGCCAGGCCGAGGCCTGGGCCGACAAATGGGAAGAAGCCGATATCGTCATTGAGGGGGACGTGGCCGCCCAACAGGGCATACGCTTCAACATCTTCCAGCTGTACCAAACCTATACCGGCGAAGACGAACGGCTCAATATAGGCCCAAAGGGCTTTACCGGCGAAAAGTACGGCGGTAGCACCTATTGGGATACCGAAGCGTACTGCCTGCCCTTCTATCTGGCTACGGCCGATGCGCACGTGGCCCGCAATCTGTTGCTTTATCGCTATAAACACCTGGCCAAGGCCATTGAAAATGCCGAAAAGCTGGGCTTTACCGGTGGAGCTGCACTTTATCCCATGGTTACCATGAACGGAGAGGAATCCCACAACGAATGGGAGATCACCTTTGAAGAGATCCATCGCAACGGCGCCATTGCCTATGCCATCTACGACTATATCCAATATACGGGCGATGAGGCCTATCTGGCGGACTACGGCCTGGAGGTACTCCTCGGTATTGCGCGTTTCTGGGCACAGCGCGTACACTTCAGCGAGCGAAAAGGACAGTACGTCATGCACGGCGTCACCGGGCCCAACGAGTACGAGAACAACGTGAATAACAATTGGTACACGAGCTACATCGCCCGCTGGTGCCTGCAATACGCCCGGGACAGCATGCAGACGGTGCGGGCGCTCGACGAGGCTAAATACCAGGCCGTCCTGGATCGGGTAAATTTTCAAGCGGGCGAGCTCGCCCGCTGGAACGAGGTGATCGACGGGCTCTACCTGCCCGAGGACGAGCAGTTGGGCATCTTCGTTCAGCACGATGGGTTTCTGGAAAAAGAACAGCTGACCGTCGCCGATCTGAAGCCCGAAGACCGGCCGCTGAATCAAAACTGGAGCTGGGATCGGATCCTTCGGTCCATTTTCATCAAGCAGGCGGATGTGCTGCAGGGGCTCTATTTTTTCGAAGACCACTTCGACGAGGATACGCACCGCCGCAATTTTGATTTTTACGAATTGCGCACCGTCCACGAATCCTCGCTCTCGCCCTGCGTACACAGCATACTGGCCGCCAGGCTCGGCCGCCTGGACAAAGCCTACGAGATGTACGTGCGCACCGCCCGCCTCGACCTGGACGACGTAAACGAGGACACCGAGGACGGCTGCCACATCACCAGTATGGCCGGCACCTGGATGGCCGTAGTGCGCGGTTTCGGCGGAATGCGGGTGAGCCGCGAGGAGGGCTTGCAGTTTGCCCCCATACTCCCCACTCCGTGGAAGGGCTATACCTTCACGGTTCGCTACCGGGGCGTAGTTGTCGGGGTGGAGGTAAAGCGGGAGGAGGTCGTATTGCACAACCACGACCGAAAGCCGCTGGCGCTGAAGGTGTATGGTGCGGCCCGGGAGATCCCCGGCAATGGCCGCTTGACGGTGCCCAGGTCCTGAGGGAGACCAAATTCCGGATTTCCCTTTGTACCTTGTTCGGTACCGGAGCATTTTCGATTTTCCCGTGCAACAAAACCAATAATACCATGAAACATCTGTTTACCTGCGCAATCCTGGCCGCTTCCGTCCTGCTGACCGCCGGCTGCCAGGATGATCGCGAAGCCGGTGCTGCCGATGAACGAAAAGAGGCGGCCGTCTCCGAAGGCAGTTTTGTGGATCCCCAGCCCCAGGAGAAGACCGCCGAAGTCCTGGCCCTTTGCCGCGACCACTGGGTCTTTGAATACTACGTGGCGGACGACCGCCAGGCCAGCCTGTTCAACCGGGGGCGCTGGTACATCTTTCAGCCCGACGGCACCTTTGTGAGCGGGCATTGGGAGGAGCAGACTGCCAAGGGCTCCTGGCAGTTGGAATACTCCAGAGATCGCACCGTTGTGGTCGTCAACAGCGAAACGGGCCAACCCTACAATGGCAAGCCCTACGAGCTCCGCCTGCACCTGGACTCCAACAATGACCGCGAGGATGCCAGCTACATCATTGCATTCAATCCCCTTATGGACATTTCTTCCTGGACGGGTATGCCCAAATCCCAGGCCAAAGGAATCGCCATCAAGGCGATTAACCTCATCGATCGCCCCACCAAAAAGCAGTTTGGCCTGGAATAAATAAAAAACTCAAGCCCTATGTCCACGACTACTCCTGCGGCTGCCCCGGCGGTGGCTTTGCAAAAGCCGAAGCTCACCTTCTGGGCCATTTGGAATATGAGTTTCGGCTTTCTGGGCATCCAGTTCGGTTTTGCCCTTCAGAACGCCAACGTCGGTCGCATCCTCCAAACCCCCGGCGCCGCACGGGCTGCGCTCCCCCACATGTGGCTTGCCGCTCCGGCCACCGGCCTGCACGTCCCACCCCTCCTCGAGCACCCCACCGACGCACCCTGGCA
>JAJDFU010000358.1 GCA_020528935.1 Saprospiraceae bacterium
TACCACTACGGAAGGTCCCACGCCAAATTGCAATGCACCCTGGCGGAGCATTTGACCGGGGTTTATTTCCGGGCGCTCTATTTTTACGACGAAGGGGGGGAGCCCCGTCAGCTGGGACCGGACAAACTCCGGGCCTATATCCTGGACCGCAACCTCCTGGGCGACGAGACCGAGGAAAGCCTGCTCGTACTTACCTTCGGCAATGGCCTGTACCTGCTCGCGCCCTTTACCAAGGCCGCAGAGCAATGGACGTACCTCGGCGACCATCTGCTCGTCAGAAAACCGGAACCGCATTCCGGGCCCTGCCGAACCGAAGCGCCGGGTAAGGGATACTTCTTTTTTAATTTTGCGGAAATTTTTCGGGCCGGAGAATACGCCCTTGTCGGGCGCACCTTTGGCGGACAGTGCAGGGGGGTGTCGCGCAGTGACGACATCCGGTTTTACATCTGGCGCGTACAGGAAGACGGGATCAAACGCATTTACGAGGATCAGCAGGTCCGCTTTGTGTACGAATCCCCGGATCCCAAAGCGGTGGAGCCCGCCGTTGCCAATGAGTTTTCCTTTGCGGAAGGCGCGCGTTCGGCTTTTCCGAAACGCCTGAAAAAGGTAGCGCTTCAATTACCACCGGATGCCAATGATTTAAAAGCGGCCCGCGCAAATACCAAACCCGAGGTCACCTTTATCGACCTGCAATAACATACTGCAGCAAAAGGCTGCTACCCACCGTATAGTATAAGGCTTTGCGCTTTGCCGGACTGAAAAAAACGGGGCGAAGGTCAACAGCCCGAACTCAGGGAATGCCGGCCTTGACCGGCGATCAACCCCAATGCGCAACGTGCTTTGACCAAGCGCTCAATACCATTCTGGATGACCGCATATGCTGTTCTGAATTCAATATGAACGATTGTATCTCCAAATTATCAATAGTTTCCTTATGCGATTTCTTGTTTTAGCTTTAGTTTTTTTCCTGAGCATCAGCGCCTGCTTCGGAGGCTGGATGCTTATGGATCACCCCAATGGCCGGCGTCTTCAGATGCCCGTAAGCATGCTGGAGAACACGCCTTTCCCGGACTTTTTCTGGCCCGGAATCATCTTATTTGTAGTGTTCGGGCTGGGCAGTTTGTTGGTGGCCGGATTGGTCATACAGCGGGCGGATGGGTACCATCGGTGGGTCTCCGGGCTGGGACTCGCTCTGGTGATCTGGATTGGCGTTCAGCTCGCCCTCATTCCGGGGTACTCCTGGCTACAACTGTTGTACGGCGGTCTGGGGCTGTTGCTTTTTGTACTGGGTTTTCGGCTGGTTCGGTCAGGGCTCTGACAGCAAACGGTGAGCTGATGAAAGGAAAAACGGCCCACAAATCAGCAGTGGGCCGCTCTTCGCCTCCGGGTTTTGGTCTTTTCGGATCCGTACTGACCGAAAACCATATTTTCTCCCCGCACCTTATTTCTCCAATTCAGCTTCCGGGCAGTTTTGGGGAAAGTAGTATTTTATCAATTCCCGGAAAACAGCCGGAGGGCTGGTAGCCACGGCACTTCGAATGACGCCGGTTTTCGCATTGGGGATCTTAAGCGTTCCGTTTTCCCAGGCGAATTGGTCGCCTTTGCTGGTGTTGAGCATGTAGTTGTTGCCGCCCATATCATCCAGGTCGACTTCCAGAAAATCCGTTTCGAAACTGCTGCCTATGGGGTAGCTGACCTTTGCCATAAAGGACTCCTTGTTCTGGGTGAACATCTGGAATTTGCAGGTGTATTGCTGCATGGTGGTGCGCACTTCGGTGATGTGGGAGCGCGAAATTTTCCAGCCCTGATTGGTCTTTACGAAGGTACTGGTGACGTTTTGAAAACCGCCCAAGGTCACCGCTCCATTGGATCGCACTTCGAAATTTCCAGTGTAGTTGGCTACAGCCGTCGTTCCGAGAACATTTATAAAGTTGATCTTGTCCAGGGTATAGCTAAGCGGATTTTTTTCGTTTAACGCGTAGCTATTGATGCGGTTTTGCATGGATTCTTTGGTTACCGTAGAATGGTTGACGGTTCCGTCCACCAAATAATCGGAGCGCATGGCCGTATAGGTTGGGGTGAAAATGTCCATGTATTCCTTCACGTCCAGCGGGTTGCGCATGGAGTTGATGTGTTTGGCCCTTTGCTGAATGATCTGACGGATTTCCTGTTCAGCCTCTTGAGCCAGCGATGGGCCGGCAATAGCTATAAACAGAATGGGAAAGAGGTAGCTGAAAATCTTCATGTTGGTTGTTTTGATGAGAAATTGATTGTAGCGCAGTTTGACCGTCGGGCCGAAAATAGCTAAAAACCCAATACAATATGGACGATCTGATCATCGGGATCCATGCTTTGCTTGGTGGTGTGGCCTTGCTATCCGGTGCGCTGGCCCTGGCCACCAAAAAAGGGGCACGACCTCACGTCCTCAGCGGCAAGGTTTTCTTTTGGGCCATGCTGATTTCTGCGGTACTGGCCGTCGGCATTTCCTGGCTTCCCGGGCATGAAAACCGCTTTCTGTTCGCTATCGGATTATTCACGATCTATTTGCTGCTCTCCGGATACAGGGCCATCGGCCTTCGGGGACAAACCCGCGCAAATGCGGGAGACTGGGTGTTGTCGGGAGGGATGAGCCTGGTAGGTACCGGCATGCTCATCTATGGGGT
>JAJDFU010000548.1 GCA_020528935.1 Saprospiraceae bacterium
CGTCGCAGCGCCTCACCTATTTTTGTCCCGGGAAAGTGTTGGGTCAATTGTGTGAATCCTCCTGTCTTCCCGGCCTTCTCTCCGCCCCCCTTCACCAGTTGCTCCCCCCTGCCATTTATCGGCGCCTGCAACTCGGCCTTCGGGAATTCGGTCGCAAGATGAAAGGCTATTTTACCGAAGAGGCGCTGGTCATTGGAACGGAAAGCCGAACCAGTGCCCCGCTGCGCATCCCCCGGAACCGGCACACGCACATGCACGAACAGGTGGAAGGGCTCTTCCCGGCGGGCGAGGGAGCCGGTTATGCCGGAGGCATTATCTCCGCGGCTATGGATGGGCAAAACGTCGCCAGGGCTGTAGCGCAATTCGTTCACCAAACAATCTAACCCAGCCGGTATGAAGGATGTGCTCGATCTGATCGCCCGAATACTCATCAGCGGCTTTTTTCTGTACGATGCCTACGATTCCATTTTTTACTTTCAGGACACGCAGGCCAAGATGGTCTACTACGGCCTCAGCTGGAATGAGGAACTGCTCCTGCTGGCCTCCATCGTCCTGCTCATAGTCGGGGGCATCCTGGTGCTGCTGGGATACCGAACCACGCTGGGCGCCAGCCTGCTGTTGCTTTATTTTATTCCGCTGACCTTTATCGTTCACAATTTCTGGTCCGTGCCGGACAGTTATCAATTGGCCCTGCCGGTGCAGTCTCCCAAGGATTATCAGCGCCTGCAAGGCGTGCTCTTCATGAAAAACCTGGCCATCATCGGCGGATTGCTCATGGTGTACGTCAACCAAAGCCGCAAATACCGCATTCGCCGGATCTTTGCCACCTTCCGGGTGCCGGGAGCATAAGCGCAGGGAATGCCCCACCGGGGAGAAGGCCGGGAGCAATGCGGCTCGGGCATACCGGCAGGCCGTTGGCCGGGGTCTCCATGGCGATTAGTCGTTTTTTTCGGGATGAAGGGACTCTCCGCAATACTTGCAAAAGGATGCATCGGAATCGTGACCTTCCAGCGAACAGTTGGGGCAAGCCATGGTGGTGACCATCCAGGGCTTTTTCCGGGACTGCTCGATGAATTCTGAAGATACGATGCCCGTAGGTACGGCAATGACGGCATAGCCGAGGATCATGACCATGGCGGAGATGAACTGCCCGACGCTGGTAATGGGCGTAATATCGCCGTACCCCACAGTAGTAAGGGTCACGATAGCCCAGTAGATGGAGCGCGGGATGCTGGAAAAGCTGGAGTTGTCCTCTCCTTCCACCAGGTACATAATGGCGCCGAAAACGGTGACCAGCAGGAGCACGAACATGAAGAAAACGGTGATCTTGGCACGGCTGGCTTTCATCGCCTTGAAAATGATATCCCCCTCGGTGAGGAAATGGCCCAGCTTGAAGACCCGGAATACGCGCAGCAGCCGCAGGATGCGGATGACCAGCAGATACTGGGTGCCCGTAACCAGCAGGCTCAGGTAAGTGGGAAGTATGGCCAGCAGGTCGATAATACCGTAAAAGCTGGTCGCATAGTGAGTGGGCGACTTCACACTGTACAGGCGAAGGATGTATTCCACCGTAAACAAAGCGGTGAATACCCATTCCAATACGTAAAATACCTGGTGGTATTTGACGTTTAGTTCTGAAATACTTTCCAACATAACCACCAGTACACTGGCCAAGATGGCGAGGAGCAGGACGATATCAAAAAAGCGGCCCTCGGGCGTATCCGCCTCGAAAATGATCTCGTGCAGGCGGTTTTGGAAAGGCAGGGAATCTGGATTTTTGGCAGCCATTCACGGTATTTTGTTGCGAAATTTACGAAATCCATGGCCCGGGCATGAAATACTTGCTCTTCCGGATTTGGCCGGAGAGTTGTACCTTGGGATTTTCAGAGCGTATTGGGATTTCGCTTTTGGAGCGAACGCAGCTCAGGATAAAATTTGGCAAGCACAGCCCAAAGGGTGAAGTCCAAACAAGCTCTCCTGCGCATGTCTCATTTCAACTACTAACAAGCACATGAACCAGATCAAGGCAATTATCATCGAAGATGAGGTTAATGGACTGACGAATTTGAAGAACCTGCTGGCCCGCTATTGCGAGGATGTGGAGGTCGTGGGAGAGGCCACCAGCATTGAGCGGGGCATGGCGCTGCTGAAAAAGGAAGAGCTCAAACCGGATGTGGCTTTCCTGGACATCAGCCTGCCGGACGGCCTCGTGTTCCAGTTGCTCAACGAACTGAGCCCGATTTCGTTCGAGGTCATTTTTGTGACCGCCTATGAAGAGTACGCGATCAAAGCTTGTGAGTACAGCTCGATCGGATACATCCTCAAGCCCATCGATCCGGACCTGCTCCGGGAGGCCGTGGCCCGCATAGGTCTTCGCCAGCCTGAGCAGATGCAGCGACGCCTGGACCTCTTTCAACAGCACCTCAACAACCCCAATGCATTTACCAAGATGAGCATTGCGGCCCTCGACGGCATTTACTTCGTAAACATCAAGGATATTGTGCGCTTCGAGGCCGAGGACAACTATACCCACATCTTCCTGAATACCGGTGAGCGCATCACCGCCTCCAAGACCATTAAGGCCTACGAAGATTTGCTCGCCCCCTACAATTTCTACCGGGTACACAAGCGGCATGTGATCAATCTGAACTACATGCGCAAGTTCGTCAAGGGCGACGGGGGCTACCTCATCATGGACGACGACATCAAGATCGAGGTGAGCCGCAGGCGTCGCCCGGCCTTCATGGAGAAAATGCGCCTATTGCAGGAAGGATTGTGATCGCCGGCCGAGGTTCGTTGACAAAAAGCAGCTAATTTTGTGCGAACTATTTAGGAAATAATTGTTACTTTACCTGTGTTTTCGCAGCGCGCAATACATCTGCTATGGGAAAAAATAAAAAAAAGCTAAGCGAGCTTAAAAAGGATCTTAAGACCCTGAAGAAAGAGGAGATGATCAAGATCGTGGGCGGTAAGAAAGGCAAGCGAAAGTCGCAATCGAACAACGGTTGTGGCGGAATCCTGCCCCAATAGCCCTTCCAGTCGCATCAACTCCTAAGCTTTTCAACACGAGGGATTGCAGGGCCTTGGGCCTGCAGTCCTTCGTTTGCTTTAGGCAGACCGGTAATCGGATTTTTCCATGGCACAACTCTTAACCGCTACCGACCAGGAACGGCTGGAGCAGGAGCTGGTTCTGCAAGACGAACCGTTCCAGCGACTGGCGATCATCGACAAACTGGCCGGGCGATATGTTTTTACGCAGACCGAGCGCGCACTGTCCCTGCTGCAGGAACAGGAAGAACTGCTCCGGCAAAACCCCCATCCCGATTTCTTGCTCTCCTTTAACTTGCTGAAAGCCCTGGCCGAAAACCAGGTCTATCGCTATGCGCAGGCGCAGCAGTACTTCGAGCACGCCATGCAGTTGGTCAAGGAGCGCGGGGACGTGCGTCAGCAGGCCGAAGTGTGTATCGATTTTGCCGGCACCCTCATGAACATCCATGAAATGGAGCGCGCCAATCAGCTGCTGGAGCGCGCCGGCAAACTGCTGCGCGCCTATCCCGACCGGCGTCTGCAGGCCCGCATCACGTGCCGCGAAGGCTTCATGATGCTCCACTATGCCGATTACGGCAAGGCCGCGGAGTTGCTCTTGCAGGCCGAAAAGGCCATCACCTTGCTGGGGCACGAGCTCGAACTCAAGGATTTCTACTTTCTCACCCTCATCTACAGCGGCCTGGGAAAGGTATACGCCCTTAACGAAGAACCCCAGAAGAGCGTGCGGGCCTACGAGCGGGTGGTGCACATGTGCGAAAGCATGGGCATCCGGGCCCGGCTTTCCTGGCACTACCTCAATGCCGGCAATGGGTTTTTGGCGCTGAACGACCTGGAGCGCGCCGAGGAGTTCTTCCAGCGCGTCATCGACAACGACGACGACCAGAGCCCCCAGACCCGCGCGGCTGCTATGGCAAACCTGGGCTTTTGCCATATGGAACGCAAGGACTACGAACAGGCCCTGCAATTGTTCGACCGGGCCGAAGACCTCTACCTCCAGCTGGAGCCCGATGACGACATCAACCTCTCCGTGATCGAACACTGGCGGGGCCGCCTTTTTGCCGACCTGCAGGATGACGCCAAAGCCCTGGAACACTACACCGAGGCTTTCAAGTACGCCCACCTGCACGACGATTTTCGCCAGTTGGGAGCCGTAAGCCGGGACATTTCCAACTATTATGCCGAATGTGGCGACTTCAAAAATGCCTATGAGTATTTGATCCTCCACAGCCAATACGAGGAGCGCCACATGGAGGAGGTGAACAAACGCCTGCAGATGGAGCTGGAGATCAAATACGAGGCCGAAAAGCGCAAGCAGGAAGCCGAACTGCTGCAGCTTCAGTCCACCAAGCTGCAGCTCAAAGCCCTGCGGGCCCAGATGAATCCGCACTTCCTGTACAATGCCCTGAATGCGATCCAGAGCTTCATCACTTCCAACGAAGTCGCTTCGGCAGCCAAATACCTGGCGCGCTTCGCCAAGCTCATGCGCCAGAGCCTGGAATATTCCGATCTGGAAATCATTTCCCTCGAGAAAGAGGTGGAGTTTCTGGACGATTACCTCACCATCAATCAACACCTGCGTTTTCGCGATCGCCTGACCTTCAGCATTGAAGTGGACGAGGAGCTGGAGGACGACATCATCGGTGTACCCACCATGATCGTGCAACCGTACGTCGAAAATGCCCTGGAGCACGGGCTGCGCAACAAGAAGCAGGGCGTGGTCACCGTCCGCTTTGCCCCCCAGAGTGAAGACAGCCTGTTGTGCGTGGTGGAGGACAATGGGATCGGCCGGCAAAAAGCCCGCGAGTTTCAGTTGGGAGATGCCAAGTACCGCAGCCACCAGTCGCGCGGCACCCGGATTACCGAGGAGCGCCTGCGCATCCTGCACCAGGCGGGCAAGGGACGGGTGTTCGTCAAAACGCACGATCTTCTAGAGGGAGAAAACGGGAAGCCGGCGGGCACGCGGGTGGAGATTACCATTCCGATCATGGAATTGGGCATGCGGTAGATGCTCCGCTTTCTCAGCCGCCCAACACTCTTTGATCAGCTGCTGCACCACTTGCTAAAATGAGCTATGCCGTGGCCAAAAAGCAAAATACCTTTACAGTCAAGTTTTCTCATAGTATGTTTAATGCGCCTACGCCCCGAAATCGGGGCGTAGGTTTTTTTATCCCTTTCTCTAAGCCGATGCTTCCCGTAAAGGGTTGAGGTATGCCAGATGCTAAACACAGAGCAGCCGGGCGAGCCGGGCTGCGTACCTTAGCGTCCAGTTTTCTCATAGTACGATTTAGGAGCTCTTGTTGCCCTTCCCTTCGGGTGCAAGAGCTTTTTTTTTTACCGGTCCGTCCGTCTGGCGATCAGCTCAAAGGTTTGTTCCAGGCGATTGCCCGATTCGTCTACCAGGGTGAGCAGGTGGATGCCCGGAGCGGGAGCCAGCTCCATGGTGTGAAAGCGCTGGGTGCTTCCCAGGTAGGTTTCGTTCAGGTGCCAGTGCACCAGGGCGTTCTCCCTGTCGTGGGCAGCCCGGAAAATGGTTTTGGAGGGCTGCCCCTGCAGATCCACGGGCAGGTAGATGCGGGCGTGGTGCCGGGGATAGATAAGCTGCATCGGATTGCGGTTCTCGCCGCCCAGGCAGTCGGGGTGAAGAGGGGGAAGGGCGGCATAGTCCGGTCGTACACGGCTGTAGAAGTGACCCATTGCGGGCGGCAGGGTCAGGAATACGCTGTCCTGGACGATTCCGCCGGGGGCGCAGTGGGCCTGCACCTGCCAACGCCCCGAACTGTCCAGGTGGACGAGGCGGTGGTGCGGACAGGCAGGCACTCTGAGGCCTGTGCGGGGCATCCAGGCGGTGTCTGTTTTCGGGCAAATGGGCAAGGCCCGCCAGCCGGATGCCGCGCAATAGCGCATGCGCAACATATCGTCGTAAGGGGGAAGAAACCAGGATTCCGATTCGGGCAGCAATTGCAGCACCTCGAACAGCAACGGGGCTGCTGCCTGTATGCCTACCAGGCCCGGACGTCCCTCGCCGTCGGCATTGCCCACCCAGATGCCGATGGCGTAATCCGGGGTTATGCCGATCGCCCAGGCGTCTCTGAACCCGAAACTGGTACCGGTTTTCCAGGCCAGCTGCCGGCTGGAGCTGAACCGTTGCCAGGCATTGGCCGCCGTGGGGCGCTCCAGTTCTCGCATGGCCTCCAGGGTGAACCAACAGGCCGAAGCCTGCAGCAGGGGCGGCTGGTCCAGCAGTTCCGGCTCGGCGGCTTCCGGTTCTGCGATGGCCAGGGTGCCGGATTGGAACGCCTGCGAAGTATACCGGCTGTCGTATTCCGCGAAATCCAGGAGGGTCTTTCCCATGCCCGCATAGGCCCGGCTCAGGTCCCAGAGGGTGGCTTCGGCACCTCCCAGGATAAGGGTCAGGCCGTAGTGCTCCGGCGGAAAGTGCAGGCTGCGGAGTCCCAGCTGTCTGAGGCGGTAGTGAAATTTTTCCAGGCCGTAGCGGTTCAGGAGGTCGACGAAGGGGATGTTGAGGGAGCGTTTGAGGGCCTGGCGGGCTGCTACAGCGCCATCGTAGGACTGGCTGTAGTTTTCGGGCCGGAACCCCCCCATGATCATGGGGATGTCGGGCAGCAACGCAGGGGGGAGCAATTGCCCGTCGTGCAGCGCGAAGGCATAGAGAAAAGGCTTGAGTATGCTGCCGGTGCTGCGCTCGGCCTGTACCATGTCCACGGCGCCCTCATGTGCGCTGCCGGCCCGTCTGGCATTGCCCAGGTAGGCCTTCACGGACCGGGTGGGTACGTGCAGGACCAGGACGGCCAGGTTGTGGATCTGATTGCCGGCCAGCCGTTCGTGGTAGCGATCGGCGAGCTGTACCAGTTGCCGTTGAAGCGGGCCGTCCAGGCTGCTTACCATCCGGTTGTAAGGGGCTTCCGCCTGTGCGAATGCGAACTCTAAAAAGTGAGGCGCCCAATTCGGGAAAGGCTTTGGTCCCTCCGGCAGAGGTTCCTCCAGGGCCAGGGCCAGGTCGAGGCTGTCCAGCAGTTCCTTCCGGGCCAGCCGCTTGAGGAGCCGGTCGCGCTTGGCTTTCAGCTGTTCCGGATTGCGGCCCGGGTGGATCATGCCGGGTCGATTGGGAAGTACGGCCAGGGTGGCTGCCTCCGCCCAGCTAAGCAAGTGGGGCGGTTTGCCAAAGTACCGCCAGGAAGCTGCTTCCAGGCCTACCGTATTACCTCCGAAAGGCGCATGGGTGGCGTACAAGCGGAGAATTTCCGTCTTGCTGTGGGTGAGTTCCAGCCGCACAGCCTGCACGCATTCCACAGCCTTGTTCCATATGTTGCGGCGCGGGTTGTCGCCTGCCAGGCGCATGAGCTGCATGCTTAAGGTGCTGGCACCGCTTTTGATGCGGCCGGCGCTCAGGTTTTGGAGCAGCGCTCGCGCCATGGCGCTGGGATCCAGGCCGAAATGGCGGAAAAAGCGCTTGTCCTCGAACTGTATCAGCGCGCGGACCAACCGGAAGGGAAGGGAATCCGGCTGCGGAAAACGCCACTGTTCGTCGGCCGCGATACGGGAGCCCAGAAGCTCGCCCTGCTGGTCTTTCCGCACCCGGCGTGAGGGCTTGGCGAAA
>JAJDFU010000110.1 GCA_020528935.1 Saprospiraceae bacterium
TGTTTGGTGCGTGTACTCTCAAGCTCCTCCTCCATAAAAAAGTTCTCAAGTAGCTGAGCAAGCAAATGCTGCGCAACGACATTGAGGCCGGCGGCCACTACGTTCTGGACGTCTTCGACGGAAAAGTGGTCTTTCGGGCACCGCTTAAAGAAGAAGCTGCTTCCTAGAACAACGGTGCGATATTATCCAGCGAATCCGGGAGTAACGAAGTGCATTCCCCCTGCCGGCCATGCGCGGTCGGCAGGGGGCTTTTTTTATCCTGAAAACCATGCAAAACCGGTATTGGCGATCGCTTTTGAAAGGGAGGTATTTGGTGTCAAAAAGGCGGCGGTTCCGGTTTGTTGTCCAGCAGCTCGTCCAGGTGGTCCATCAGATCCTGGTCCATCTGCGGCAGCAGATCCAGGGCCTGAATATTTTCTTCCAGGTGGCTGACCTTGCTGCCGCCCAGGATGACCGTACTGACGTTGGGGTTTTTGAGGCACCAGACAACGGCCAGTTTGGGCAGCGTGGTGCCCATGTCAAGGGCTACCTGCTGAAGTGCCCGCACCTTCTTGAGGCGCTCTTCGGTGAGCGAGCGTTCCTTTAACCACTCCAGGCCTTCCATGCCCAGCCGGGTATCGTCGGGAAAATCCTCGAGGTATTTTCCCGTGAGCACGCCGGAGGCCAGCGGGCTCCAGACGGTAGTGCCCAGGCCTACGGATCGGTAGAGCTGGCGGAATTCCACTTCCACCTTGTGGCGGTGAAACATATTGTACTGGGGCTGTTCCACGACCGGCCCGATGAGGCGGTTCTCGCGGGCCACTGCATGTGCTTCCATGATCTCCTGGGCCGACCACTCGGAAGTGCCCCAGTACAGGATCTTGCCCTGTTGCATGAGGTGGTTCATGGCCCATACGGTCTCTGCTATGGGGGTGTTCTTATCGGGGCGATGGCAGAAGTAGAGATCGATGTAGTCGAGCTGCAATCTTTGCAGCGAGGCCTCGCAGCCCTCCATGATGTGCTTGCGCGACAGGCCCGTCTGATTGGGCTTCTTGCGGCCGTCGCCGAAGAACACTTTGCTGGATACCAGGTAAGAGGAGCGGTCCCAGCCCTGATCCCGGAGTATTTTACCCATGATCACCTCCGACTGGCCGCGGGAATAGATCTCGGCATTGTCAAAGAAGTTGACCCCCAGTTCGTAGGCGCGCACCATGAGTTGCTGAGCAGTCTCGTCGGGTATTTGTTTGCCAAAGGTGAGCCAGGAGCCCAGGGAGAGGGCGCTCACCTGCAGACCGGAATGGCCCAGTCGGCGGTATTCCATATGCGTGTATTTTTTGTCTTATGGAAAGCGATTCGGCGCGTATGCGGTTCAGTCTTCCACCAGGCCGCGCTTTCGGAAATCCTTCAGAATGGCTTCCAGTACGCTGTAGCTCAGCTGCTTGGCCGCTATGCCGGCCAGCCATTTATCCCATATCCAGAAGCCCGTTTTTTTCAGCCAGCGAAAGAGCCGGGAGGGTTTTTCCTTTTTGCCGAAGTAGCGCAGCATGCGATTGCTCACCCAGAGGTCTTCTTCACTGGCATGGCCTTTCCTGGGCCGGTTGATGCTACCCACCCCGTGGGTGAGGATGCCGAGCAGGCGCTTTTGAATGCCGGGCTGAAGGGCCATCACTTCGCTGGTGCGTATCGGAATTCGATCAGGGGTTTTGATTTGCGTCCGGTCTTTCGCTTCGCCAATCCCGCTGCGCACATCCGGTATGATGGGCAGGTAATTCTGGCTGTCCTCACCCCGCTTGACGAAGCGGGCGTGGGGGTTGGCTCCGCGGGGCACCTCCTGATAGATGCGCACATCAGTTGCCTCTTCCTTTTTTATGCCGAAGTATTTGCGCAGGAAGCTCTGGCAATTCTTTCGCCCCAACTCAAAGTCGTGCTCCCGGAACTCCCGCTTGAAAAATCCGCTGAATCCATCCAGGGCACCGCAGCTGATGGGGTAGGGGTCGTCGTCCCGTTTGGGAAAGATCATGCGGCGGGTAAAATCGCTGGAAAAACCGCGCACCACTTCGTTTTCCTTCATCATTGCCTGACCGCGGATGGCCCCGATGATGCCGGGCACCAGCCCCGCCATGGGCGGCAGCTTGTCGTAAGCCGGCGTGGCGGCGTCTTCCTCGAAATTGGGGAAGGGGTCGATCATGACGATGGCGTAGTCTTCGCCTTTGGGTTTGCACTTCTCCTCCAGCACGGCGATGATCTCCCCAAAAGGCTCGTTGTTGATGGTGCCGCCGTCGATGGCGATGAAGTCAAAGGGGTCGGCATGCGTACCCAGCTCGAAATAGTCCAGTTCCTGGCCTTCCAGGCGGAACATGCGCTTGATCATGCCGTTGATGTACTTCAGGGGCGTGCCCTTGATCAGGCGCGGGCGCAGACCCAGCGGGAAGGCCCCCGAGGCGATGGCGGATTCGATCAGGGTCTGCCGGTGCTGCTCATTGGCGGGGTCCAGGGGCAAAATGTGATCCGGGGCCGATTCATCGGCGTACATCCGGAAGTGGGCCACGCCCTTGTGGAGCTTCATGGTGTGGGCCGGTCTGGCCGGGTCCATACCCCGCTTTTGCGCTTCGGTCATTACGTTGTCGAAGAAATTGACGTGGAGCGGAATGCCGCGCAGGCTGGTCAGGGTGAGAATGATCTCCAGATTGGGAGAGATGTAGGGCGGCAGCGGACGCTGCCCTTTGAGGGTCAGGGCGCGCTGGGCGATCTGCTCGATCGGGTCCGAGTTGAGCAGGGACGGCACGCCCTCCGGGCTCAGTTCCAGATCGCGCAAAGAGAACATCTGCTCGAGCGTGGAGGTCTGGCCTGCATCATTGAGGTTGACCCAGCTGTCGTACAACTTGTTGGGGCGTTCGGGACTGGCCTTGTGAAAGCCCTCCATGAGGGTGAGGGCGGTCAGCGCTGCAGTGATGCCGCCGGCCGAAGCTCCTCCGATGACATCGATGACCACGTTGTGCATGGGCAGGGTAGGGTCGTAGCCTTTGCTTTCGTCCCGGCCGAATTCGGCCTCGATGGCCCGATTGTTGGCTTTGGCCTTTTCCCAGGAATCGAGGGTTTGCAGCAGATAATCGATCACGCCGCCGGTGTAGGCCCCGGCCGAAACGGCCCCGGCCATAGCGATGCCGATGTGAAAGGTCTTTTCTTCCGAATTGGACATAACAAGGGTAATAGGTATACGATCAAAACCTCAAAATGCATAAATTTTGGCAATAAACCAGTCCGGTCAGTATCCGGAGTTCGGCCGGTGAGTGGCCGGAGGAGTATTCAGAGAAAAACGCAGCCCGAGGCCGATGGCCGGCGAGGCGGATACCGGCACGGTTTCCACTGCCGGTTTCAGTTTCAGGCTGATGTCTTCGCTTACGTCAAAGGACTTGAGGTGGGCGGATACGAAGGCATCGATCCCGGTCAGCGCATAGGTGAAAACGAGCCCGATCCAGGAAAGCTGCCGGTTGCGATCGTATTGATCGCGCAGGGTTTGCAGAGCATTCTCACTGTCCAGCCGGGTACCGGAAAATTCGTGCATCTCATCCTGGCGCTTGAGATCCAGGGCCGTGGAAAAGCGATTGTACCGGGAGGTGTTGAAATTGATGGCATAGATAAGGCCGCCGAAAGCCCCGTATACGATGGGCAGTTTCCACCAGTGTTTGTTGTACACCTGGCCGGAGCCCGGCAATACATAAGACATGAACAGTGCTTTTTTGGGATCGGGGTAGTTGCGCTTGAAAAAGCCTTCCTTAGGCGCGGCGGCCGCCGTGTCGGAGGGCGTCAGCTCCTGCATGCGCACGATGCTGTCCTGCTGCTGGGCCGCGAGCTGCAGGCTCAGTATCGCGATCCCGATGAGCACTGCTAAAATTCTTGTTGTCATACTGCTTTTTCAACGAAAACGGGAGCGGGATCTGCTGCTTGCGGCGGAAAAATCTAGTCGTCCAGCCGGTCCAGCATGGCGTTGAGTTCCTTCGCGCTTTGAAAGGGGATCACGATCTGCCCTTTATCCCGGCCTTTGAGCCTGATCTCCAGCTTGCCGGAGCCAAAGTATGCCCGCAGTTTCTGTTGTACGTCCCGGTATTCGGGGCTCAGGTCGGGCTGCCCTTTGGCGGAGCTGCCAGTGCCGCTCTCGGATTTGCTGGTCAGGCGTTCGGTTTCGCGTACCGATAAGCCTTGCTCCAGTATGTGGCGAAGCCATTGCGCCTGCCGGCTTTTGTCCTTTACGCTCAGCAGGGCCCGCGCATGGCCCATGCTGATCAGGCGCTCGCGGATGGCCTGCTGCACTTCGGCACTGGCTTCCAGAAGCCGCAGGTAGTTGGTTACGGTAGTTCGCCTTTTGCCCACCCGCTCGGAGAGCTGCTCGTGGGTGAGCTGACACTCTTCCATAAGACGCTGGTAAGCTATGGCGATCTCGATGGCGTTGAGGTCTTCCCGGTGAATATTTTCCACCAGGGCCATTTCCAGCATTTCCTGCTTATCATTGGCCAGGCGCACATAGGCGGGAATGCCCTCCAGTCCGGCACGCCGGGAAGCCCGAAGCCGCCGCTCGCCGGAAATGAGCTGGTATTCTTCCGGCCCCAGATAGCGCACGGTAATGGGCTGGATAAGACCAAAGGTCTTGATGGAACGGGCGAGCTGGTCCAGGGCGTCTTCGTCAAAATCGGTGCGGGGCTGCTCGGGATTGAGCCGGATGTGCTCCAGGGGAATCTCAGCGACGGAATGCGAGAGCTCCCGGGTCAGCTCCGCTTCGGAGCCGGCTTCCAGCTTCTTGTTGGCGAACAGGGCATTGATCCCCAATCCCAGATCTTCGCGTTTTACTTTCTTGGCCATGTTGGGGAAATTGTTCTTGGCGTTGATTTACCTAAAGCTACCGGAGAGGCGGTGCATCCGACGGCCGGTTTAGCCGGTGGCCGTAGGTGCCGCCTCGCGGATCTGATCGCGGTTGTTGTCCAGGAATTCCTGGGCCAGGTTCAGGAAGTTGATGCTGCCGCGGCTGTTGGCGCTGATCATGACTACCGGCATGTGCAGGTTGGGCGCTTCGCCTATGCGGGCGTTGCGGTGAATGATGGTATCGAACACCAGGTCGCCGAAAATGTCGCGCACTTGGCTGACCACCACATTGGCCAGGCGAAGGCGGGCATCGTACATGCTCAGCAAAATACCCTCGACCTGAAGCTTGGGATTGAGTTGCTTCTTGACCAGCGATATGGTGTTTTGCAGCTTGGATAAGCCCTCCAGAGCGAAATACTCACACTGTACGGGGATGAGTACGCTGTCGGCAGCCGAAAGGGCATTTACGGTGATCAGGCCCAAAGACGGCAGGCAGTCGATGAGCACGTAGTCGTAATAGGGGCTTACCTGCTTGACCAGTTCCCTCAGCCGGAATTCCCGGTCGGATTGATTGGCCAGCTCCAATTCGGCCCCCACCAGGTTGATGTGCGAGGGAAGAATATGGAGGTTGGGGGTGTCGGTTTCGTAAATGGCATCCAGCGGATCCGCCCCGTTGATGAGGCAATCGTAAATGGTGCTGTCGGTTTCTTCGGAAGGCACCCCTACGCCCGAGGAGGCGTTGGCCTGCGGGTCGGCGTCGATGAGCAGCACTTTCTTGTCCAGCGTAGCCAGGCTGGCCGACAAGTTGATGGCGGTTGTCGTTTTGCCCACCCCGCCTTTTTGGTTGGCAATGGCGATGACTTTTCCCATATCTCTAGCTAAAAGAAAAGGTTGAAGCAAAGCAAACCAATGACGTAGACGTCAAGCAGTTGTGCCATGCTTCAACCAGCTGTTGTGAAATGCGGGCTCAGAGGTGGTGCTCCTGCCCGATGGATAACAAATGTAAGGTTTTTCCCTTGTCCTGAAAAGCTTTTTTCGCCGCCTCGTGATCGATCTCGATATAGCCGAAGGTATCGTAGTGGCAACCAATGATTTGGGAGCACTCTATGAAATCGCTGGCAATCACGGCCTCTTCGTATCCCATGGTGAAGTTGTCGCCTATGGGAAGTATGGCTGCCGTGAGTTTGGGGCAGGTCATGGGAATGAGCTTCATATCCTGCGTCAGGGCCGTATCAC
This sequence comes from Saprospiraceae bacterium, assembly GCA_020528935.1. Taxonomy (GTDB): domain Bacteria; phylum Bacteroidota; class Bacteroidia; order Chitinophagales; family Saprospiraceae; genus JAJDFU01. The sequence continues at coordinate 6,073 of JAJDFU010000110.1, forward strand.
CGGCTATGTACAGGCAGCCTTCTTCATTCCACAGCACAAAGCCGCCGGGGTTGCCGGCATAACTGCCGTCGGGCAGAGAGCTGGAGTGGACCGCGTTGACGTACTTCAGGCTGCCAAACGGCATGGATACTTTCCCACCGTGGTTGAGCGGATGCCCTTTGAGGCCCTTCTCTGCAAACCAGGTCACTACCTCAAAACTGGAGATCAGCATGGCGTCGTTTTGTTTGCCGATCGCCTCGGCATCCGCCATGTGGTCCTGGTGCCCGTGGGTGAGCAAAATGTAATCGGCCTGAATCTTCCGGGGATCCAGCACCTCCTGCCGGTCCGGATGTTGCTGCAGGGCTTGCTGAGCCAGTGGGTTGGGGGAGATGAAGGGATCCACAATGAGGCGTTTCCCCAGGGTTTCGATGATAAAGGCCGAGTGTCCGAGATAGGTGATCTTCATGCTATGGGTTTTGCGTCGAATATACCGCCTTCCGCGAAAAGGAAAAGCATTGAACCATGACTGGCCGCAGGGGTTAGGTTTTGGAATCTAACCCAAATGCATGATCACGGTCGTTTCCGGCACCAACCGAAAAAACAGCGAGTGCCTGCAATTTGCCCGGGCGTATTGCGAGCTGCTCTGCCGGCATACAAGCCAGGAAGTAAAACTGCTCGCCTTAGAAGATATTCCTCACGATTGGTTTCACCCGCATATGTATGAGAAGGATGGACAGCGTACCAGCCTCATCGAATTGCAGGATGCGTACATGATCCCGGCGGAAAAATTTGCGTTCCTCTCCCCCGAGTACAATGGCGGGTTCCCCGGGGCGTTGAAGCTCTTTCTGGATGCCTGTTCGGTGCGCGCCTACGAGCCCACCTTCAAGGGTAAAAAAGCAGCTCTGATCGGCATTGCCAGTGGAAGAGCCGGCAACCTGCGCGGCATGGATCACTTATCGGGCATACTGAACCACGTTGGCATGATCGTGCTGCCCAACAAGCTGCCGATATCCCGCATCGGTGCTATTCTGGACGAGGCGGGCAAGGTCGCAGATGAGCGAACCCTGCGGGTCATGGAAAAGCAGGCGCTGGAGTTGCTGGACTTTTAGTCGCGCTGCTGCTCTTCGCGCAATTTCCGGGCCTTTTTCTGTTCGTTATTGCTTTCGTAAATGCAGTATTGTTCGTAGCGAACGGGATCCCGTTCGGCCCAGATGTCCTTTCCGATATTGCACAAGGTCACCAGTTCCGCGTAGAGGACGTTGCCCTTTTCGATGCGACGCTCCACGGCAATGTCGCGATCGGCTACTTTGTCCTGTTGGATGTTGAGGGCGCGTTCGAAAGCACTGGACGCATCGCTGATGCGCCCGAGCACGCGTTCGTTGACGCCCACATCCTCCAGAAAATCCATTTGCTGGCGGGCAACCCGGCCCACGCGCCGACCGCAAAACAGAAGTTGCGCGTCGGTCATATCGCCCATTTTAGCCGTGCCGAATTTGCGGAACCGCCCGCTCCGGTTCCCAAACTTTGTCGCCCCCCGGGTCCACAAACTCCCAATGCCCGCATTGGGCCTTTTGGCCGCCTCCCCTTTTTTTTCCCGTATCACCCCTCCCACCC
>JAJDFU010000563.1 GCA_020528935.1 Saprospiraceae bacterium
TTGTAGCCCACATCGCGGGTATTCTGCACCAGGCCCTTGCCGTAGGTCCGCTGCCCGATGAGCACGCCGCGATCGTAATCCTGAATGACCCCGCTGACGATCTCGGAAGCCGAGGCGGAGTTTCTGTCGATGAGCACCACGAGGGGGATCTCCGTGTCTATGGGCGTATTCAGCGTTTTGAAGCTGCGGTCCCATTCCTTGACCTTGCCCTTGGTGGTCACCACCAATTCGTTTTTGGGGACAAACACGTTCGACACATTGACCGCCTCGGTGAGCAGGCCACCGCCGTTGCCGCGCAGATCCAGGATCACCCCCTTGAGGTTGGGCTGCTCCACCTGCAGCTCCTTCAGGGCTTTGCCCACGTTGCGTCCGGCATCCCGGGTGAAGGTCGTCAGGGCGATATACCCCACGTCCTCGCTCACCAGGCCCTTGTACGGTACGTTGGGTATGCTGACCTCACCGCGCACCAGGCGGATATTGATCGTACCGGACTGCCCGGGGCGCTTGAGGGTGAGCTCCACCTCGGTACCCGGAAAGCCCCGCAGGATCTCGTTGACCTCGTCCGGGGTCTTGCCTTTGGCCGCTTTGCCTTCTACCGCTACGATCTGATCGCCCACTTTCAGCCCGGCCTCGGCCGCGGGTTGGCCTTCGTACAGCTCGGTGATGGTGACGTAATCGTCGATCATCTCGCTCATGGCGCCGATGCCATTGTAGCGGCCCTCCGTCATGTAGCGGTAGCCCTCGATGTCCGATTCGGATATGTAGTTGGTGAACGGATCCAGGCTGCCCACCATGGCGTCGATGCCGGTGCGCATGAGCTCGCCGGGATCCAGCTCGTCCACGTAGTACTTGTTGAGCTCTTTGTAGAGGTTGGAAAAGATCTCCAGATTCTTGGAGATCTCAAAGTATTTGTTGTCGGCCTTGAAGGTGGTGGACATACCCAGCACCACGACGGCGGCCAGAATGGTCAGACGCGTTCCCAACTGTTTCATAACGACATTTTACTGTGTGACATAAACGCAACGGCCGAGCGGCCTATTGCCGGAATTTTCTTTTTGAAAATCCGGCAAACAGCTAACGCTTCAGCGGGCGCCGGGGTTGCGGGAGGTGGCAATCAGCACGCGTATAAAAGAGAACGGCCGTATCCAGGGAGAAGAAAACGCTTTCGGTAGACTGCATTTCCGGGAGCGGGATCCGCCGTTGCTGTAATGCCACTCCTTTCGCCCGGGCCTTCAGGCCTCATCCTTGCGCAGGAAGTCGTGCACCAGCCGGAAGAGCGCATCCGGTGCCTCGGCATGGACCCAGTGGCCGGCTCCGGCCACGGTTTCCAGGCGGGCATTGGGAAAGAGCTCCAGGATATCCGGCCAGTCCGCATCGCGCACGTAACCGGATTTGCCGCCCCGAATGAACAGCGCCGGCCCCTCGTAAGGGCGGTCGCTCTGCAGGGGAGCCAGGACCTGCTCGTAGTCGTCGTAGATGACGGGCAGGTTCATTTTCCAGCGGTACCCTTCGCCGTTCGTCCGGGCCAGATTTTTGAGCAAAAACTGGCGTATGCCTCGCTGGGGAATGCGCCTGGCCAGTTGTGCATCGGCTTCCACGCGATCCTCCACCGCGCTCAGGTCCAGCTCCCGCAGCGCTTCGAAGATGAATTCGTGCCCGCCGGGATAAGCCCTGGGGGCCATGTCCACTACGATGAGCCGGGATACGGTATCGGGGTACTGCAGGGCCAGCTGCATGGCCGTTTTTCCACCCATGGAATGCCCCAGGATAGCGGCCTCGTGGATCCAGTTGGCGGTCATGAATTCGTGCAGATCCTCAGCCATTTCGGGATAGGACATGCTTGCTGCGTGGGGGGAGCGGCCGTGGTTGCGCTGATCCAGCAGGTATACCAGGTAGTGTTCGGCAAACCGCCGGCCCAGGGTCTGCCAGTTGTCCAGCATGCCGAACAGCCCGTGCAGGACGAGCAGCGGTTCACCCTGGCCCATCATCTTGTAATTGAGTTCCATTGGCGTGTCGTTATGCGTAGCGGCCCATCAAATGCGGAATCCCACCGACAACTCAAAGGTGAGATTGCGGTCGAAGTCGTCGGTCAGGATCACCTGCTGTTCTTCGTCCAGGGTGCTTCGCTTGAAATCCTGTTCGTTGTTGGTGATGTCGTTGAGTCCGTACTGCACCCGGCCGGAAAGGAACAGGCCGGTACCCAGGTAAAAGCCCAGACCACCTACGAGGCTGGCCTCAAAACGGCGATAGAGGTCCTCCTCGGTCCCGGGGTTTTCGTAATAGGCGCCCATGCGCTCCGGCACCAGCACCGTTGAACCGCCCAGCAGGACGGGAATGTCTTCGCCTTTACCCACCCGCTCGTGCGCATCGCTGAAGTAGCGATGTTCCTGCGGGATCTCGAGCTCGGGCAGCAGTTGGTTCGCATCGTTGTAAAACAAACGGCCCTCTGCGCGGGCCCCCAGCAGGAAATTGAAGCTGACGCCGCCCAGCACTTCCAGCCGGCCGAACCGGCCCACAGCCAAAAGGGGAAACTGCAGGTAGTTGAGGTCTACCTCCAAGGCCATATCGCGATTGCCGCTGGTGACCAGGGTGCCGCCGCCCTCAAAGGGCAGCACGAGGTAGGAACCGCCGTCGTAGTCGTAGCGATAGCCCTTTTGGGCAAACAAGAGCTCGGTTCGCAGACTGAAGTAGCGGTTGAAGTCGTAGCTGAAGGTTGGCCCTACGTGAAAGCCGGTATTGTAGCGAATGTTCTCGGCTTCCGCACCACTGGGGTCCGTTTCCCGGGGCCCCAGCTTGTTGTTGAAGGTGAGGCCGGCCCGGATCCCGCCGTGAAATTGCTGGGCCACCGCGGGAAGTACCGTCAGGAGGCTCCATACTAAAAGGAACAAAAGGCGCATGGGCTAATGTATTTTACCGGCCAAAGTACAAAGCCTGGCCGGGACCGGCTGCATGCGTGCATCCATTTGAAGAAGCGCCCGCAAACCGCTCTCCTTGGTGTTGTGTAGCCACAGGGAAGCCTCAGAGCTGTTTTTCCATCCAGATGCGGTATTCATCCACGGTTTCCTGGGCTTCTACGCTGAGGATGGAAAACCCTCGCCGGACGGCCAGCAGGATCATAGCCCGGTGGCGGTTGCGGGTCTTGAGCCGGATGCGGTCAAAACCCTGCCGGCGAGCCCATTCCTCCTGGGCATCCGCCAGGGCATCGGCCACGCCTTGCCCGCGCCAGGCCGGCAATACGCCACCCATCCAGGAATAGAAAAAGCCGCTCCGCTCATAGCCCACCTTGAACCCGATGGGCTCTTCACCGGCCCTGGCGAGGAGCACGAGATGCAGTTTACCGGCCAGGCGGCTATGATAGACCTCCGCGGGATAGGGATCCCGAAATTCGGGAATATGGCGGGAAAGGGCTACCGCTATGGCTATATCGCCGGTCTGGATCGAATAGGAAGGGCTCATGGCAGATCGATTTCCACCCATACCGGGCAGTGATCGGAATGTACGGCTTCCTGACGATGGGTGGCCCGGCGCAGTTTATCGGCCAGGTTGTCGGTTACCGACTGGTAGTCGATGCGCCATCCTTTATTCTTGGCACGGGCCTGGGCGCGGTAGCTCCACCAGCTGTACTCCACCTTATCGGGGTTCAGGTGGCGGAAGGCATCGGTAAAGCCCTGCTCGAACCACTGGCTCAGCCATTCCCGTTCTTCGGGCAAAAAGCCGGAGGTCTTTTTGTTGCGCACCGGATCGTGGATGTCCATTTCGGTATGAGCAATGTTGTAATCGCCCACCACGATGAGGCGGGGCCGCTCGGCCATCAGGTCGCGGATCCAGGGCACAAAATCCGACAGGAACTGCATCTTGAAAGCCTGGCGCGCATCGCCGGTGGTTCCGGAAGGGAAATAGCAGTTGAGCAGGGTCCAGTCGCCGAAATCGGTGCGCAGGATGCGGCCTTCCTGATCGTATTCGGGCATTCCACAGCCCTCGATCACGGCATCCGGCCGGCGGGTGGTCAGCGTGGCCACCCCGCTGTAGCCCTTCTTCTCGGCAGAGTGCCAGAAGTGGTGGTACCCCAACTCCTCAAACGGTTCGGTATCCACCTGAGCGGGGCGGGCCTTGGTCTCCTGCAGGCAGAGGATGTCGGGCCGGTTTTCGGCCAGCCAACTCGGCAGGTCTTTGCGCACGGCCGCTCGAATGCCGTTGACGTTGTAGGACGCGATGCTGATCGCCATAATCGTCTTTTATGTTGATGCCGTTGTCCGCTGAATGCGGGAAAGCCGGCAAAGGTTGTGCATAACGGATGCCAAATATGACAAACTCTTCCTACTTTTAAGGATAGCAGAGAGCGCAAAACCCAAGGATACACCGAAATGACTGCCCTCATTGTGGATGATGAGCCCGACAGCCATGTCGCGCTGAAGGGATTGCTGCGTCTATATCATCCGGACATTCAAGTGCTGGCTTCGTACTATGACATCGCTCATGGCCTGGCCGGCATTCGCGAACACCAGCCTGAGCTGCTCCTCCTCGACATTGAGCTGCCGGACGGACTGGGCTTTGACCTGCTTAAACAGCTGGGCAAGCCGTCCTGCTGGGTGGTGTTTATTACAGCCCACGGGCACTACGCCCGTTCGGCCATACGCTTCGGCGCCATTGACTTCCTCACCAAGCCCGTTACGGCTGAGGAACTCGGCATTGCCCTGAGCCGGGTGCGAGAGCAGCAACTGGAGCGCATCACTACCCAGCGGCAGATCGAGATCCTGCAGGAAGCCCTGCGCAATCAGTCGCACAATCAGCTCCCCTCCCTGCTGGCCATCCACACCCAAAAAGGCATTCTGTACCGCCGGGTGGCCGACATCATCCGGCTGAAAGCCGATACCAACTACACGGACTTCTTCTTTTCCACCGAGCCCCACAAGGTCAAGGCCTCCGTCAACCTGGGCGAGTACGAGGACCAATTCCTGCCCTACCGCTCCTTCATGCGGGTACACCGCTCGCACCTGGTCAACCTGACCTTTGTCGAGTCCTACGTACACGAGGGCGGTCACCTGGAACTGAAAAACGGCGACCGGGTGATCGTGTCCCGCTCCAGGCGCGAGGAACTGTTCCAGCGGCTGAAGGAGATCTAAATTCGTTCAGGGAGAAGGAGGGTTGGTATAGTCAGGGGGCTGCCTGAGGAAACGGGCGTGGGGCCATTATTCATTCCGCAATATATTTCTATCCGCAAATCCAGCTATACATGTCGCGATGTGGTTTGGGATACTCCCCAACCGCACCCAGTATGTGCTGTACTTGAAACGGATTGGGATTGCCCAATCCACTTCCACCTCAATATAAACTCCAGAACGATGGCCTTAACTTCCGTCAAAAACATCAATGAAATAGCCGCGCGTTCTACATGGTACGAACACGCCAGCCCTCATCCGGATTTTGAATCTCCCGTAAACGGCGGAGGAAAGGATTATTTTTATTACGAGGACATTTCGGCTGTCATGAACCAATCGGAATACGATAGCCAAAGTGGAGAAACGCTATTCCCCGAAGGAATAGCCAAAAGATATGTATCCGTGAATATCAAGAAAGACGGGAAAGAAATCATAGGGCATTTTCCCGTACTCGTTGCAGTAAAGAAAATAGGAAATCCCCCCACCATTCCGAAAAGCGAGCAGGGAGAACCGCATGCAGAGAGTTATTTCATTAAGGACGAACACAATGTGGTGCTGAGCTGCCCTCCCTTTTCGCGCCCCACCGGAACGTTTATCGAAGATCTCGAATCCCATCTCAAGGTATAGCCCCAAAAGACCTTCGCTATGGCCCATCCGCAGAGCATGCCCTCATACTGGCGAGGGATTCCCTTAGATGGTATTCAGGCAGGGATTCTGAAGCCCCACGGCAGAACCTGCCTCCGGTGCGCATTTCTGTCTTTTCATCCGCATAAGCCCGGCAGCCCTTCTCCCGGATCGCATTGGCTTACGTCCTTTTTCAAACTCGCCGGAATAACTTCTGCTGATAAGCAGATACGAGATACGCTCTACAGAAAGGAAGGTTCTGACCGCTACGATGGTGGCCCGGTCATAAGCCTGCACCTGAGCAGGTGGGGCTACGAGTATTTCCACATTCCGGAAAACACCCTTCCGGCCGACCCATTCTTTTTGGCCGGCATGAAAAGCGATTTTTCCATCGAGGCTTTATCCGACCCCCGGCCCGACCGCTGGGAAAAAGCGTTTCAGACCGATCCCATACATGTGCTGGTCTTGTTGGCAGACGACGATCCGGATAATCTGGATGCCCTACAGCAAAGCCTTTTCGAAGGCGAAAATGACAGATACATCTCTCATCTGCATATCGAAGCGGGCCAAAAGCTGGTCCGAAACGGAAACCAATACGAACACTTTGGATACAGAGACGGGATCAGCAGTCTCAAATTTTTCGACAGCGACAACCACATTATACCGGACAGGCTTCCCTTGGTCCTCCGGCAAAACGGGCTGAATAGGTACGGAAGCTATCTGGTCTTTCGAAAACTACGCCAAAATGTGGCCGGCTTTAAAGCTCATCTGGATGCCCTGGCCGGCAAGCTTGGCCTCTCCTACGAGCAAACAGCTGCACAAGTCATGGGGCGCTCCCTGAACGGCGCCTCTATCCTCCGGAAGCCAGGCAGCAGCACCGGGCTCAAATACGCCCCCATCGACTTTCAGGAGGATCCCAAGGGCCTGGTTTGCCCGTTCCACGCTCATATCAGGAAGTCGAACCCCAGGGATGCCGTGCATCAATCGGACCCCCACCAGATCATTCGCAGAGGCATTCCCTACGGTTCCGAATACCGAGATCACTATATCTCCAATATACCCGAGCAGGAAGTGGGACTGCTGTTCATGTGCTACCAAAGCAGTATCAACGATCAGTTCGCCTACATTCAGAAAAACTGGCTCAATAGCCCCCATGCGCCCTATGCCCATGCTTCGAAAAAAGAATATTTCCACGTCGGCATCGATCCCATTGCGGGGCAATCCCGCGGCGATGACGGCGAGCAAAACTGGTTGGATGCCGGCCGAAAGCGCGTTCCATATCTTTTTTCGGATGTAGTAAACCTGAAAGGGGGGGAGTATTTTTTTGCTCCGTCCATTGCATTCCTTCGAGAGCTGGGTCCGGGAAATCGCGGCGATCACCCCCCCAAAAAGCCGCGCAGCTATTCGCCCAGGCGCAGCGCCGGCCGAAGGGGTTACACCCATCGCACCAGAAGGCGACGAGGCCGCCGCAAAACCAGATAGGCGGTTGCTGGCAGGTAAAAGGGTCCGTCCGTCTTTGCCTTTGGGTCTGCCCAATCTTTGTACATTTATCGTCGATCCAGACTTAAGCGTGGGGTTATGGCGGCCTGGTTGGTGCGACTTTGTTTACTTGGAGCCCTTGGGGCTTGCCTTGCCTTCGATCTTTGCGCCCAACCGGAGGTGTGGCTGTTTCATCGCCTGACCAACCGGGGCGAACTGGCCGAGCCGGGTAACAACAAGTATATCTAACACGACTCCTACGGCCTGGTATGGGTCCTGTCGCTTAATCACATCTACGAGACCACGCACCTAAGGCGAATATAGTATGCAGTCTTCTGCCTGTACAAACAACACAGAA
>JAJDFU010000208.1 GCA_020528935.1 Saprospiraceae bacterium
ACCTCGACATCCCCTACGACCTCAGCAACGTGCTGTTTGTGACCACGGCCAACCAGCTCGATACCATCCCCGGCCCGCTGCTGGACCGCATGGAGGTGATCCGCCTGGCCGGCTACATTACCGATGAGAAGGTGCAGATCGCCAAGCGCTACCTCATCCCCAAGCAACTGGTTGAGCACGGCTTCGAGGAAGACGAGATCTCCTTCACCGAGGACGCCATCGAGTACATCATCGAGAACTACGCCCGCGAGGCCGGGGTGCGAAATCTCGAAAAGCAGATCCGGAAGATCATCCGAAAGGCCACCCTCAAGCTGGCCGAACAGGAAGAAGCCGACTACGAGATCGAAAAACACGAAGTGGAGGACTACCTGGGCAAGCCCGTTTTCCACACCGAAAAGCTGTACAACAAGGACATTCCCGGGGTGGCGCTCGGACTGGCCTACACCAGCCTGGGCGGTACCACGCTCTACGTGGAGGCCCGTGGCATCAGCAGCAACAAGACCGGCTTCCAATACACCGGCCAGTTGGGCGACGTGATGAAGGAATCCGCTCAGATCGCCTTCAGCTATACTCGTTCGCTGATCTGCCACCTGGCCGAGCATGCCCAGTACTTCGACGAGCACGCGGTGCACCTGCACGTACCGGCCGGCGCTACCCCCAAGGACGGACCCTCGGCAGGGATCACCATGGCACTGGCGCTGTTCTCCCTGGCCACCGGCAAACCCATTCGCAACGACATCGCCATGACCGGCGAACTCACCCTCACCGGCAAGGTGCTGCCCATAGGAGGCGTAAAGGAGAAGACCATCGCCGCCCGGCGGGTGGGCATCCACCACCTCATCCTGCCCGAAGACAACCGCAAGGACTTCGACGAGCTGGAGGATTACATCCGCGAGGGCATTACCGTCCACTATGCCGATTACTTCCTGGCTGTGCTCGGGGCTGCCTATCCCGGCGAAGAGGCGCTGCTGAGCCAGCTGCAAACGGCCGCCCTGCCCTGCTGATGCAATGGCCGGCTTTTTCCTATTTTCCACCCCATGAAGACTATCGTGCTCAAGGCCGGCAAGGAAGCGCCCGTTCGCCGCTTCCACCCCTGGGTGTTTTCCGGAGCCATCCAATCGGTGGAACCCGGAATTCAGGACGGCGACGTCGTAGAGGTGCAGGACCATAACGGAAATCCGCTCGGCACGGGCCACTTCCAGGACGGCAGCATCAAGGTGCGCCTGTTTGCCTATGCCCGGCGTACTGTGGATGCCGGCTTCTGGACTGAGAAAATCCGGGCAGCCCACGCCTATCGCCGCCAGTTGGGCCTGGATGCCGACCCCGGGACGAACGCCTTTCGCCTCGTGCATGCCGAGGGCGACGGCCTGCCCGGCCTTATTGTAGACCTCTACGGGCCGGTTGCCGTACTTCAATGCCATTCGATCGGCATGCACCGCGAGCGCCTGCACCTGGTCGAGGCCCTGCGGGCGATCCTCGGCCAGCGCCTCCAGGCCGTTTTCGACAAAAGCCGGAACAGCCTGCCCGCCCGCTACGCCCAGGGGGTAGCAAACACCTACCTCTACGGCTCCGCCGGGGTGCCGCTGCCCGTCCTGGAGAAGGGGCACCAATTTCTGGTGGACTGGGAAAGGGGGCAGAAAACGGGCTTTTTCCTGGATCAGCGCGAAAACCGCGAATTGCTGGCCCATTATGCGGCCGGCAAAAAGATGCTCAATGCGTTTTCCTATTCGGGTGGGTTTTCAGTCTATGCCCTGGCGGCCGGCGCCCGCGAGGTGGATTCCGTGGATGTTTCCAAAGAGGCCATAGCCCTGGCCGGGGAAAACGTGCGCCTCAACCTCGGAAAGGAGGCCGCCCACCGGACCCATGCCGAAGACGTATCGCGTTTTCTGCGCGATACCGACCGCCGGTACGATCTGATGGTGGTGGACCCGCCGGCCTTCGCCAAGACCATGGGCAAGCGCCACCAGGCCGTGCAAGGCTACAAACGGCTCAACGCACTGGCCCTGAACCGGCTGGAACCGGGCGGCATCCTCTTTACCTTTTCCTGTTCGCAGGTAGTGGACGATGCCCTGTTTTACAACACCCTGGTAGCGGCCGCCCTGGAAGCCGGCCGGCGGGTCCGCGTCATGCACCGGCTAAACCAGGGGCCCGATCATCCGGTTAGCATTCACCATCCGGAAGGAGCTTATCTCAAGGGTCTCGTCCTGTATGTGGAATAGCCGCCGAATTTGTACTTTGTGCCTCTCGCTATGAGCAAGGAATTGTTCCCCATACTGATCACCCCGGTACAAGCCGGCCTTTGGGTGGGTCATCTGGTGCACGAAGCCGACATACAGGCTGCCGGGGCGGAACCGGAAGAAGTGCGCAAAACCCTTCAAAAGCACCTCGGAGCCAAGGCCCGGAAGGAGGGCATGCCTGAGGCTGCGGATCTGGAAGACGCTCAACTGGAGCTGGTAGAGGTCGAATTGTTGCCCACGCTGCATCACTACAGCAGAATCAGCCCCTATCCGTACAGCCTGTCACTGCGCGTGCCCGAGGTATGTGGCCCTTCGGGTCAGGGCTGGTTGACCGCCTACGTTCCCTGGCTGTCGGACCACCCCTTCCGCGCCCAGGACCGGGAAGCCCTCGTCCGCTACCTGCACC
>JAJDFU010000612.1 GCA_020528935.1 Saprospiraceae bacterium
TTCCCTTGATGATTTGTCCCATGGTGTTTGGTTTTTGCTCGTAGGTTGAAGTGTTTCGGGGTTTCCGCGGACCGGGAAAAGCCCCGGGTAACACAATCAATACGCCTGCACCGGCGCCAGACCCTCCGAAAAATCGCGCGCATCGCGAAAGCGGGGGGAGATGACCACCTCGCCGGAGGTGTCTACAAAGGCCACCCCCTGGTAGGTAGCTGCGCGGGCCAGGCCTTCGGAAAAGGACCAGGCCAGCCCAAAGCGGGGCGGCGTAACTACTCGTCCGCTGGTGTCCACCAAACCCCACAGGCGATCCATTGCGTAGGGCGCACGCCCTTCCTCAAAGCTGTACAGCATCTGGAAGCGCGGCGGAATGAGCACCTGGCCCGAGCCGTCCAGGAGGCCGTATTTGCCGTCCTGTAATGTTCCCCACCGGTCGTAGCCGGCATGCCAGATTTGATCGTAGGCGGGCTCGAGGAGCCAGTTGCCCTCCCGGTCGATGAGCCCCCAGGCGCCTTCCCGGCGGGCGGCCGCCTTGCCGAAATGGAATTCCTGTGCCCGCTCCAGGGTGGCGGGAATGGCCGGTTCGCCTTTCGCATCTACGAATCCGTAGCGGCCGTTCTGCTTTACCCGGGCCAGCCCTTCCCGAAAGGGATCGATCTTGTCGTAGATCGGTGCGATGACCTCCCGTCCGTCAGTGGCGATGAGGCCGTACTTTCCGTTGGTGCCCTGCACCCGGGCGTATCCTTGTTCGAAGGCGGAAGAGGCAGACGGATAACGGGGCTCCACTACCCATTCGCCCGCGGGGTCGATGTAGCCGTACAGGCCGTCCTCTTTGGCGCGGGCGAGACCTTCCGCAAAGTCTTCCGCTTCCTCGAAGCGGGCCGGGATGACGAGCTTGCCCTTGCGGTCAATGTAGCCCATCGTACCATCCATCAGCATGACCCGGGCCAGGCTTTCGGAAAAGGACCAGGCGCCCCGGAAGCGGGCCGGTACGGCGAGCTTGCCGCGCTTGTCCACGTAGCCCCACAGCCCCTTGAGCCGCACTACCGCCAAGCCCTGGGAAAGGCTCGCACTTCGTCGAAGCGCGGCTCGATGGCCAGCCGGCCCTGTTGATCCATAAAGCCCCATTTGTAGCGGGCCTCCTCGTAGTCTTCCGCGATGGGCGGCAGTTCTCCCTCGGCCAGGTCTTCCCCGCCGGAGGGGTTCGCATCCGGTTGGCAGGACCAGGCTAAGAACAGGACAATGAAGAATAGAGGTACGAAAAAGCGCATGGTTGTCAGATTTCAAAATCAAGGCCCCGGCGCAGGAGGTCCTCGTACTTCTCCCGGGCCAGGCGTTCGTATTTCTCGCGATCAAAACTATACAGTTTCGCCGGACGGTGCGATACGCCCTTTTGTTTTCCCACCTCTTTTAGAACGCCCATTTGCAGGATGCGCTTGCGAAAGTTGCGTTTGTTGAGCGGCTCCGGTACGCCCAGGATGGTCTCGTAGAGGCGCTGGAGCTGGGAGAGGGTGAACCGCTCAGGCAGCAGTTCGAAACCGATAGGCTGATAGCGGACTTTGGCGCGCAGCCGGGTCAGGGCCGTACTCAGGATCTGCGAATGATCGAAGGCCAAGGGAGGCAGCCGGTCCACGGCAAACCAAGCCACCTTCTTGGCATCGTCGGCGGCCTGTACGGGATGGCTGGCCAGGTTGACCAGGGCGTAATAGGCCACGCTGATGACCCGGCCGCGCGGGTCGCGTTCCGGCTCGCCGAAGGTGTACAATTGCTCGATGAACACCTCCTTCATGCCGGTTTCTTCCTCCAGCTCGCGCAGGGCGGCTGTTTCCAGGGGTTCGTCCATATCCACAAATCCGCCGGGCAGGGCCCAGTGGTCCTGGAAAGGGGCCCGCGCCCGCTGGATGAGCAACACTTTCAGCGCAGAGCTTTCATCCAGTCCGAAGACCACGCAATCAACCGATACGGCCGGCCGGGGATAATCGTAGGTATAAGGCATAAGGACGGGGCTTTTTCAGCCCAGCTCGGCCTGTATGGCCGTTTTGAGCTGGTAGAGGTCTTCGGTAAGGCCCACCGGAAAGGCGGGGTTCATCTTCAGGTCCTGGAAGGGGCGCTGCTGATCCCGGCAATAGGCCTGGATGGCGCGCAGGGAAGGGCGCTCGTACACCAGCTCTCCCTTGCGGAAAATCGGCCGGTGCAAGTCGGTATGGCGATCGGTCTGCAGGTTCAGCTGTTCCCCGTTTCGCAGCGACCGGGCCGGCGGGAGGTCGGTCGGATCGGTACGATGGGCATTGAACAGCAGGTCGCCGACAGGCTGCCCCTCCGCATTCCAGTAGCGCCGGATCTGCTGGGCACCGGGGTTGGAGCTTTTTACGGCCTGCTCGGAGAGCTTGGCCCGGTAGGCCCAGCTTCCGTTATCCTTTTGGATGGCCGAGAGCTTGTACACGCCCCCCAGGGCAGGCTGGTCGAAGGCCGTCGTCAGTTTGGTGCCTACGCCCCAGATGGCGATGGGAGCGCCTTTTGACTTGAGCTCCTGGATGGCGTATTCGTCCAGGCTGTTGCTGGCCACAATGGCCGCGTCGGGAAAGCCGGCCTCGTCGAGCATGGCACGGGCCCGGATGCTCAGCTCGGCCAGGTCGCCGCTGTCCAGGCGGATGCCCCGCATCTCGTGTCCGCGTTCGCGCAGTTCGCGCCCTACCTGTATGGCTTTGCGCACCCCGTCCAGGCTGTCGTAGGTGTCCACCAGAAAGACCGAGTCGTCGGGGAAGGCTTCAGCATAGGCGCGAAAGGCCTCGATCTCTTCCTCGAAGCACATGATCCAGCTGTGGGCGTGGGTGCCGCGCACGGGAATGTCGTACAACTGGCCGGCGATCACATTGGAGGTGGCGTGGCAACCGCCCACGAATGCAGCCCGTGCTGCCGTTATGGCGCCGTCCAGGCCTTGCGCGCGGCGAAAGCCGAATTCCAGTACGCTGTCGCCCCGCGCGGCCCGGACCACCCGGGCAGCTTTGGTGGCGATGAGCGAGGAGAAATTGATGATCGAGAGCAAGGCCGTTTCCAGCAGCTGGGCCTGGGGAAGTGGTCCCTCCACGCGAAGCAGGGGCTCGTTGGGAAAGACCACCGTGCCCTCGGGAACGGCATCTACATCGCACTGCATCTGCAGCCGCTGCAGGTAGTTCAGAAAGCTGAGCTCGAACAGGGGCGCCCCCGTAGCCCCGCGAAGCGAGCCCAGGTAGCGGGCCGCTTCCTCGCTGAAGGTGTACGCCCGGATCAGGTCCACGGCCAGGTCCAGTCCGGCGGCGATCACATAGGGTTCCCCGAAGGGAGGCTCGCGGTAGTACAGCTGAAAGACCCCTTTGCGGTTGTACCAGCCTTTTTTCCAATAGGCCTGGGCCATGGTGAGCTGATACAGATCCGTAAACAGGCCGAATCCGGAGGCATACACGTGATCGAGGTGGGAGGAAGCCATAGGGAATACCCTTCGTTTAAAAGCTAAACTAAGTCTTTTGAGACAGAAAAACGCTATGCCGGCGCGGTTTTTACCAACCTTTTGCCGGCTGGTATCGTCTTCTGTAGGATGTGGAATTTTTGGTGGTTCAACGGACTGATCTTTATCCTGGCTTGGGCAGGCGGGCTGTATGCCCAGCCCTTGGTCGATTGGGAGCCCTTCGTGGAGGAGGAGGCCGGCTTTGCCGTGAAAAGTCCGGCTCCGCTTTTGCACCGGGTGGATACGGCCTACACCCCGCTTGGGCCCCTGGCTTATCACACCTTCTTCTACCGCGTGCCCGAGGCCCTGAAGAACAAGCGCAGCAATGAGGTGTATATGGTATCCCTTTGCGATTATCCGCCGGGAAGCCTGGATCGGGAAGAACCGGACTGGCTGCGCGTCTTTTTTGAGGAAACGATCGCGGCGGCGGCCCAAAGCGTAGGCGGGCAGGTGATCTACAAAACGGAAACAAAGGTAGAGGGGTATCCCGCTTACCTTTGGCGCATTCGCGGGCCGGGCGGCAGATTTACCATCAAGACCAAAGCGTTTCTCGCCGGAAGGCGGTACTATGCCATACAGGTGGTGGGTACTTCCGGCCGCAGTGTCAATGCCGCCAGCGAAACCTTTATGGATTCTTTTCGTCTGCTGCCGTGAACTGACGGGCTTTCCCTTATTTTCGCCTGCGATCCCGCCAGCCCCAACTGCGCAATATGTCCAAGATCGCCGTCTTCCCCGGTTCTTTCCATCCCATCCCGGTGGGGCATGTGGATATCGTGCGCCGCGCCCTTCCCCTGTTCGATCAGATTATTGTGGCCATCGGGGTCAATACGCAAAAGACCTACCTGTTTTCCCTGGAGCAGCGGCTGAACTGGCTGCACAGTGTATTCGAGGATGAGCCCAAGGTGGAGGTCGGACAGTTCGAGAACCTCACGGCCCACTATTGCCGCCGAATCGGCGCGCGCTACCTCCTGCGCGGATTGCGCAACGCTTCCGATTTCGATTACGAAAAGACCATCTCACAGCTCAACCACATCGTAGGCGAGGGCATCGAGACCTTTTTTCTCATTGCCCAGCCGGGCTATTCGCACATCAGCTCCACTATCGTGCGGGAGATCATCAAGGGCGGCGGGGATGCCAGCCCGTTCCTGCCGGATCAGATCAGCCTGCACATGCCCTCGAATCCTTCCTGAGCCATGCCTTACCGCTGGATCTTTTTGGATGCCGACAATACGCTCCTGGACTACCACCGCGCCGAGCGGCAAGCGCTGAGCCAGGTCCTGAAGGCGTTTGGTTTTCCGGCCGGACCGGCGCAGGCGACCCGGTACAAGAGCATCAACCGGGAATGCTGGCGCGAACTGGAAGCCGGGCGAACCACCCGGCAGCAGATGCGGAAGCAGCGCTTTGCCCGTTTTTTCGAAGCCGAAGGCCTGGATGTGGATGTGGTCCGCTTTGCCGATGCATATCAGGACGCCCTTGCCGGACAGGCACCCTTGCTGGACGGCGCCCGGGAGCTGCTGGAGGCCCTCCGGGACCGCTTTGCTCTCGCACTGGTCACCAACGGCATAGCTTCCATACAGCGCCCCCGGCTGGAGCGATCCGGCCTGCGCACCTTTTTTCAGGCGGTGGTGATGAGCGAGGAAGACGGGCATGCCAAGCCCCATCCGGCCTTTTTTGAGCGGGCCCTGCGAATGACCGGCCGGCCCCGGGCGGGCGACGTACTCATGGTAGGCGACAACTGGGAGGCCGATATCCTGGGTGCGCACCGCATGGGCATGGCTACCTGCTGGTACAATCCCGGGCGCGCCTCCCGGCCGGATGAGGTGGCGCCCACCCTGGAAATCCACGCGCTGGAGGAATTGCTCCGGCATCTGGATTGAGCTTTACGGCCCCACGGCAATTCTGTACCTTTGACGCTGGATTGAACACGATAACCCAATAAAATCCCTAACCCATGGCAAATGCCTATTTTGAAGTCCCCAACGCATTCAACGAGCCCGTCAACAGCTATGCGCCCGGCAGCCCGGAACGGGAGGAACTGAAGGCCGCCCTGGCCAATGCCAAAGCCTATACTGCCGAAATTCCCATGACCATCGGCGGACAGAAAGTCACTACGGATAACCGCATTCCCATTCACCCTCCGCACGAACTCAGCCATACATTGGGCCACTACCACAAGGGCACCGGCCAACACGTAGAGCAGGCCATCGAGGCGGCAATGAAAGCCAAGCCCGCCTGGGAGGCCATGCCCTGGCAGGAGCGGGCGGCCATCTTTCTCAAGGCAGCCGATCTGCTCACCGGCCCTTACCGGGCCAGGATGAACGCCGCCACCATGCTGGGACAGTCCAAAACCGCCCATCAGTCCGAAATCGACGCCATAGCCGAACTGGCCGATTTCTACCGCTTCAATGTGCAGTACATGACGGAGATCTATGCCCAGCAGCCGGAGAGCGTGCGCGGCATCTGGAACCGCATGGAATACCGCCCCCTGGAGGGCTTCGTACTGGCTATTACTCCTTTCAATTTCACGGCCATTGCCGGCAACCTGCCGGGCTCGCCCGCCCTGATGGGCAACACCGTCATCTGGAAGCCCGCCGAGACGCAGATCTACTCTGCGGCTGTCATCATGGAAGTGCTCGAAGAAGCCGGCCTGCCCGACGGCGTGATCAATCTGCTTTTTGTGGACGGCCCGGAAGCCGGCGACATCATCTTCCAGCATCCGGACTTTGGCGGCCTGCACTTCACGGGCAGTACGGGGGTCTTTCAAAACCTGTGGGGCATCATCGGTAAGAACATTGCCAAATACAAGGCTTACCCGCGCATTGTGGGGGAGACCGGCGGCAAGGATTTTGTCATCGCACACCACACTGCCGATCCGGAGCAGGTGGTCACCGCCCTGGTGCGTGGCGCCTATGAGTTTCAGGGCCAAAAGTGCTCGGCCGTCTCCCGCGCCTACATTCCGGATACCATGTGGGACAATCTGCGCAGCCGCCTGGAAGAGGAGGTCAAGTCCATCAAGATGGGCAGCCCGGAAGATTTCTCCAATTTCTTTACAGCCGTTATTGATGAGCGGGCGTTCGATAAGATCTCCGGCTACATCGCTCAGGCCAAAAAAGACGATGCGGCTGAGGTGATCATCGGAGGAAGCTACGACAAGTCGGAGGGCTATTTTATCGAACCGACGGTCATTCTCACCACAGATCCCAAGTACCGCACCATGGAGGAAGAGATCTTCGGCCCCGTACTCACCATTTATGTGTACGATGCCGACGCATACGAGGAGACGCTGGAGCTGCTGGACAATACCTCGCCCTACGGGCTTACCGGTGGGGTGTTTGCCAAAGACCGCCAGGCGGCCTATCTGGCTTCCGAGCGCCTGCGCCACGCGGCCGGCAACTTTTACATCAACGACAAACCCACCGGCTCCATCGTGGGCCAACAGCCCTTCGGTGGCGCCCGCGGATCGGGTACCAACGACAAGGCGGGGTCTGTCCTCAACCTGTTTCGCTGGGTGAGTGCGCGTTCCATCAAGGAAAACTTCAACCCGCCTACGGATTACCGGTACCCGTTCATGGCGGAAGCGTAGTAGTAGTAAGGGAGAGCCCGGTTCGCTCCGGCAGAAAAGTCGGTCAGGACTGACAAGGGAGTGATCGGGCTTCGATTGCGAGGGGCCGGCCCTCACTTTTTCAGACGGAATACCGACGAATCCCCGATATTGGATTTGCGTGTTGTACAGAGCTTACGGATATTTCTATTCATTTGGGTTTCGCAATGTGTTCTGCTATGACTTTTCTGCCTCGGTTGTTCCTGCTCTGCCTCTTGCTGGCTCTGCTGCCCGTTTCGTGTAAGTCGGTGCGTCAAAAGCGCATCAATGCCTATGAGCACCTTTCCGAATTGCAAAAGGACGGTATCATCCTGGTGCGGCTCAAGCAGATGGCCAACAAGCTCAAAGCGGTAGAACAAGCCGGTGATGAAGAGCGGGCGGAGCAACTGCAGGGCGAAGTTCTCAATCGCCAGGCTCGCATGCTCACCATGTTTCGGGAGCACTTCACCTTCTGCCCGGTCTATTTCTTTTTTGCAGATCAATCGGGGGCCCTGCGGGACGGGGACTGGGATCAGGTCACTTTTCTCGATGTGG
>JAJDFU010000235.1 GCA_020528935.1 Saprospiraceae bacterium
TCCCGCCAGCGGCTGCCGGTACTTGGCGCGGTACAGGGCCGAGCGCACCTGATGGTCGTACTCGCCCTCAGCGCGGGCGCGCTCGTACAGGGAATTGACCTTCTCCAGGGCAGAGCGAGGCAAGCCCTCGTCCTGCAGGGAGTCGATCTCGGACCATTCCTTGTCGTAGGGGGCATTCATGGATTGGGCATATCCGGTTTGGGTCAGGGCTAAAAAAGCCAAAGCGAGGAGGATGCGCATACACAAGCGTTTTTGTGTAGGATGAAATATAGATACAAAATGCACACGAAGCGGGAAAAAGTATGTGCGAAAAGGCGAATCTGAGATGCAGGGTGATCGGCCCGTTCCGAAAGAAGATGGCCGGCGGGAAGATGCACCGGAGAATCGGGCATCCCATTCTGTCGCTTCGTTGGAGGAGAACCCAGCCGCCGGTAACTCGGTCGGGCAGCGCGGCCCGTCAGCTGTCGAAGCGGCGAATGTCCACCTCCGGGTCCAGGGGGGCGCCGTGGAGCAGGTGTTCGGCCAATTGCCTGGCGAAGAAGGGCCCCAGGGAAGCGCCCTTGGTGCCCAGGCCGTTGAAGAGGTAGAGGCCCTTTTGCTGCGGATGCTCTCCCAGAAAGGGGCGGCGGTCCTTCACGGTGGGGCGCACGGCAGCCCTGTGCTCCAGCAGCTCGTAAGGCAGGTCCACCAGCTGCTGTAGCCTGGCCTCCAGCCGGGCGCGCCCTTCCGGCGTGGGGCGGGTGTGCTCAAATTGATTTTGATAGGCCGATCCGATCCAGTAGCGATCCTCCCCCAGCGGCACGATGAACAGGCCTGCCTGCTTGACGATCTTTTCGAAGCCGGCCCCCGGCATGTGCACGATGAGCACCTCCCCCTTGGCGCCGCGGAAAGGCAGGTGGTTGAAAAAGGGATTGAACACGGCCCGGTAGCCCTCGCAGAAGACGACGCGGCCGGCAGTCAGCTCGCCGTACTGCCAGCGGCCGTCGGCCTGCTTTTCGAAGCGGCTGTAGTCCACCGCCTCCTCGCGGTACAGCTCCCGGCTCCGGAGGT
The DNA here is from genome assembly GCA_020528935.1 of Saprospiraceae bacterium. GTDB lineage: Bacteria > Bacteroidota > Bacteroidia > Chitinophagales > Saprospiraceae > JAJDFU01. Next base: position 1,051 of record JAJDFU010000235.1, read on the forward strand.
ATTCGCGGTAGGCATCCACGAGCCGCCCCAGGTCGGCCCGCCCGGAGCGGGTCACCTCGCCGTAGCCGTGGGCGGGATGGAGCTTCCGGGCGTATTGGCCCAGCTCGGCCTCGTCCAGCATGTACGGCTCGTAGCCGGGCCAGCCGGAGCGCTCCAGCCATTGGTTCTCGTCCTGCTGCCGGGCCCAGGCCCGAAGGATGTTGGCGCGGTAGAAAACGGACAGGCCGAGCTGTGCTTCCAGTTCGCGGTAGGTTTCCCAGGCCGCGGGCAGCAGCTCATCCACGCGCCAGGACTTCACGAATTTGCGCCCCGTGATGGGGTTCATCAATCCGGCTGCCACCCGGGAGGCGGCATCGGGCCGCGGCTCGTCCAGCACAAAGGCCTCCTGACCACCCTTCGACAGAAAGAAATGCAGCAGGGTGCCGGCCAGGCCCTGGCCGATGAGTATGAAGTGTGTAGAATCGCTACCGATCAATAGACTTTCTTTCAGGAGTTATGTAGCTCTTTTTGCACCTTCTTCGGCAGGCTTTGCACCACCAGCTCGTAGGAGTGATCGATGAGCTCCCGGAGCTGCCCGTCGGTGAGGGCCCCTTCGAAGGAGACGGTATTCCAGTGCTTCTTGTTCATGTGGTAGCCGGGCTGCACCTCGGGATGCTGCTCGCGCAGCTCCAGGGCGCGATCGGGATCGCATTTGAGGTTGACGGTGAATTCGGCACTGTCCAGGCCGGTGGCGGCAAACATCTTGCCCATCACCTTGAACACCAGGGTATCCGGGCCGAAGGGCAGGTCTTCGGTGGTGCCCGGCTTGGCCAGGCAGTAGGCGCGGAAGGATTCGAGATGCATGGAGGGCGGGGGTTTGGCTATTGGCTTTCCGCAAAAATACGGGCCACCTCCAGTTTGCCGAGAAGGGGGTGATCCGGGCGGTCTCCGGCCCGGTAGTCCGTTCGGCGGGCATACCCGTCGCCGGTAGGCCCGGTGTAGCACTCCAGCTGCTGGCCGGGCAGGTTGACGATCCACCCCTCCGGGATGCCGGCCCGGGCGTAGAGGGGGAGTTTCACCTGCCGGTCCTTGTCCAGGCTGGTGTCGGCTACTTCGATCAGGAGGAGGACGTCCTTGGGCTCCGGATGTTCTTTCTGATAATAATCCGGGCGATAGCGTAAAATGGCAAGGTCGGGCTGCGGTTCGGACAGCCGGTCTATCGCTACCGGGTTTTGGACCGTAAGGATATATGCCGAACCGAGTTGTTGGCGCAGCATATGGGCAAGCAGATTCACCATCCCTGCATGCCCGGCATGTATTGGACTCATGTCAACGATATTCCCTTCCAGCAGTTCCACCCGTTGTTCCTCAAAAAGCCCTGCTTCCCCCATGCGGTGGTATTCCTCTACCGTAAAGGGGTGTTGGGTAAGCAGGGAACCGTTCGTCCCATGTACCCTACGTTCGGAGATTTTTTCTCAAATAAAGTTTTTTTATTTGACTTTTCATTCAGGAAACATACTTTTTTCCCGGTTCAGGTTTTTTTATAGACATATACATTTAAACGCGTAGGTCACAAAATACCAGGGCCGCTACAACAGGAA
>JAJDFU010000646.1 GCA_020528935.1 Saprospiraceae bacterium
TTGCGTGGACGGGCCCGTTTACCCGTCTTCCGGGGTGGTGGGGACCAATTTTGTCGGGTGGGAGGCGATCATTTCAATGCTTTGTCCGTGGGAACATTCAGGTACAGTGGCACCTTACCGGGCCTTCGGGTGGTGATAGGTTGAGAAGGCAGTTATGTGTATCTAAGACTGGAATTATCTCCTGAAGATCACCCCTTGGCCGACACGAGCCTGTTCGTAGCTGATACGGGCTTTGTGCTTTGCCGGCTGGAAATATTGCCCGACACAACAGCAGCCGACACCATTCCCAGGATCATCCGCCTGTTCGCTCCTCAACCATTGCACGTGTTGGAGGAGAACATTCCCCTGGAAGTACCCCAGGGATTCGGTCCGGTCTATTCCGTTCAGGTCAATTATGCCGAATGGTTTGACGGAGTGAATGTACGCCAAGACCCGACAGAAAAAATAGCCCAGCAGATCGGCCAAAACCTCAAAAACTCGTTTTCGGTAGTAGAAACCCGGATTGAATAACCCGTAACCACAACAACATGAAAACGCCTCTATATCTTCTGCTCCTGGTCCTGGCAGGCCTCGGATGGGCTTGTACCGGCAATGGCGGAAATGACGATCCCCAGCCGGAAGTGACCAACCTGGAAATGCGCTTTCGCCCCGTGTACGGTGAAGAACCATTGGTGATGTTTCAATCCATGGATTACGAAGCCGGCATGGACGTACTGATACAGCTCTTTCAGCTGTATGTCGCACCGGTAAGCCTGATCCGGCCCGACGGAAGTGAACTCGTGCTCAGCGAGGTCGCCCTGCTCGACTTCCGGGACTTCCTGGATCCTGCCACGGCACAAGCCGGCCTGACGCTTTCGTTCGAGGGCGTCCCGGCAGGCACTTACAGCGGCATTCGCCTGGGAGTAGGCCTGCCCCCCGAACTCAACGCCACCTCGCCCGCGCAATACGAGCCGGGGCATCCGCTTAGCGACAATTACTGGACAGCGGCCACCGGTTACATCTTTTCCAAGGTGGAGGGCATAGCCGATACGACCGGCACCGGCAACCTCAATGCGCCGCTGACCTTCCACACGGGCTCCGACGACATCTATCAGACGGTTACTTTTGACCGCCTCCTCGAGGTGGATGCCCAAAATCTGCGGCGTCTGGATTTCACCGTGGACCTTCGAAAGGTACTCGTGCAGGAGGGAGGCGACTACCTGAACTTCCGGGCATATACCATTGACCACCACACCAATCCCGAGGTGTACGAATTTATCGGCGCCAATTTGCCAACATGCATCGAATTGCAGCCATAGCAACGCTTGCGTTCTTTTTGGGTTCCACAACGGCCTGCCAACAAAAGCCGGCCCCCGTGAAACTGGAGGAACCCGGCTATTTCGTACCCATGGCCATACCGGCAGGCAATCCCCTTACGGAGGAAGGCGTGGCTCTCGGACGGCGGTTGTTCTATGATCCCATCCTTTCGGCCGACAGCAGCACGAGTTGTGCCAGTTGCCACCGGCAGGAACTCGCCTTTACCGACGGACGCGCGGTAAGTACCGGCCTGGAGGGTCGATCCGGCACGCGCAACGCCATCTCCCTGGCCAATGTAGGCTATCGGTACAAAGGGCTGTTCTGGGACGGGCGAGCGGCCAGCCTGGAAGAGCAGGTCACCCACCCCATTACGGATGCTCGCGAAATGGGCAACAGCTGGGAGGAACTGCTCCGGGTACTCAACAACCATCCCGACTACCCGCAACGCTTCGAGGCAGCCTTCGGCCCGGGCCCCGTCACCAGGTCGCAGGTGGAGCGCGCCCTGGCCCAGTTTCAGCGCACCCTCATCAGCAGCGGGTCCAAGTTCGATAGCGTGTTGCAGCAAAAAGCCCAATTCAGCGAACAGGAAGAACGCGGCTTTCACCTGTTCTTCGACAGCCGGGCCGATCTGCCCATGGCCGAATGCGGACATTGTCACCTGGACCCCCTGTTTACCAACCTCGCCTTTGAGAATAACGGCATCGAAGCGGTGCACGGCCTGGAAGACTTCCCCGATCGCGGCCGGGGGCGCATCACGGGCAGGCTGACGGACAACGGCAAATTTCGCGTACCCAGCCTGCGCAATGTGGCGCTCACGGCCCCTTACATGCACGACGGGCGATTCCGCACACTGAAAGAGGTCGTGGACCACTACGCGACCGGCGGCCATAGGGCCGTGAACAAAAGCGCCAATGTGCGTCCTTTACGTTTAAATGAACAACACAAAGCGGACCTGATCGCGTTTTTACATACATTAACGGATACCGTATTTATCGCGGACCCGCGCTTCAGCGATCCCTTTAAAAACAAGCAGCAATGAATAAAGCCTTTTTCATCATCGGCGCCGTTCTTCTGGGATTCGGACTTTCGGCCTGTAGCTCGTCTTCTGACACACCGGGTGTGGACCCCTGCGTGGATTGCAACGATGATCTCATCGCGGAAGGCACCTACGATACGACCCGGTACGAGATCAACCTGCCCAGCAACTTGCCCCCCTTGCCCCATGCCTGACGGGACATTACACCGGCAGAGGTCCACCTGGACCGGCAACTGTTATTCGACCCCCTCCTTTATTCGGAACGGCCCCTGTCCATCGCCATCTGCCACAACCAAG
>JAJDFU010000041.1 GCA_020528935.1 Saprospiraceae bacterium
CTGTGGCGGCCCTCTTTCCTTTTTGGCCACTGTCACCTGCCCTCACCCTTGGGCAAACCTGGTTCCGGAACCGATTAGAAACTCAAATCCCCGAGTGACAACGATATCCTTTCCAAAAACTTTCAGCACCAGCGCATTCAGCCATTGAAATAGGGGGAATTCCATGCGGAACACACCTTCCCCATTGCCCCGCTCGTCGCGGCGCGGCCGCAGGATGTTCATGTCTTCTTCGTAAAAACTAAGCGTGGTGGCATGCGTCTGGGTCTGCCGCCAGGCGTGGATGCTGATGAGGTCCTTGTCCAAGTGCTCCCAGTGCATCAGCAGGCTAATTCCCAATGCCAGAAAAATCAGGCTGTTCTTCAGCGCTTTGCTCATTGCAGAAAATGGTGGTGGCTGGCAAATTAAGAAAAGCCGGCCAAAACCCGTATTTGCAGTTTTGCGAAAAGCGCTATTTTACAGCCATCATTTCCAGTACTCCCTCTATTATTGTATACTGATGCGCTCTACTACCCGCTGTTGGGTAGAGCGGCCGGTTATCTCAAGCAGGTAAATCCCATTCGCCAGGCCGCTAAGGTCTATCCGTCCGGCATTAAGCTGCGATACAACGAGCTTACCGGTACTGTCATAGAGGGCAATGCGGTAATCAAAGGAAGCAGAAGTCTCAACGTAAAGAAAGTCCGTTGCCGGGTTCGGATAAATGCTGACTGCGGCACCGTTGATTTCCCGCGTGGAGGTAACCAGGTCCATACCGTCGCAGTCCTCGTCGATCCCATTGTTAGGAATCTCCTCGGCATCCGGATTAATGTCGGGGTTTTCGTCATCGCAGTCCTCGGCAATTGGGAAGCCGTCCTCGTCCAGATCGTCGTCCGGGGTAGTCGGGTCGCAGTCATCATCCAGCCCGTTGTATGGTGTTTCGGGAAACAGCGGTGATACATCGGGATTGTTGTCGTTGCAGTCCTCGTTTTCGGCAACTCCATCGTCATCTTGATCCAGCCAAACGCCCGTCAGGGAAGTAAGCACGCTGCAGGTAGGGCCGTTGAGGTTGCCGCCCAGGGTCCAGAGCGTGTCTCTGCGCAGAAAAAAGGATTCAATATTGGGTTCTGCAACTGCTGAGAAACCAAGGGTGATCTGATTGCCGCTTGTGTCCTGGTACAGCACCGTATCGCCGAGGTCAGCGTATACTTCTCCCGTTGGGCTGCTGCCCAGAGACTCTACAGAAACCATACCATATAGAGAATCCTGAGATTGGATCTCGCCGGATTCCGGAATGTATTTGCGAATGCCATTGTCTGTACCGATGAGGATCTCACCGTCCACCTCTACAAACATGTCCTTAATGAGCCCGGATGCGGAACGTTCTAAAATGGTGTCTTCCCTGACTTCTGCCAACAAGTTGAAGTTGCTCACGATCGCGCTGCCCGAATCGAGCGCTTTCAAATTTCCTATCCCAAAGAAACCATCGCCAAACGGGAAGATTTCTTCAAAGGCGCCATCCTCAAGCTTAAGAAGCCCAGGGCCATTTTCGGTCGCCCAGACGGTATTCCCAGAAGCCCGTACGCTTTTTAAATCATCAAAAGGGATGTCCGAATTGCCCATCGTGTAGGAGGTGACTTCACCATTTTCATCATAGGAAAACAAGCCGTCCGAACTAGCATACCATACCAGCCCGGAGCTGTCTTTGGTGATGCCGCAATCGGAAGAAAAGGAATTATCATTCAAGACAATGGGGGCCGACCAGCTCTCATTTTCGTATACCTGAAAACGGTTGCCCCTCAGCCCCAGGTAAATGGTGCCATCATCGTCCGCATGCACATCGCAGGCGCATTCCGAATCGAATTCTATCTGCTGTTTTAAAACCTGCGCATTGATAGGTTCTCTAGCGAGGAGCGCGAACAGGAGGAGCGCTATACACTGAAATTTCATACTAAGTCAATTTTGTGAGAGAAACTTTTGCCGCTGCAATTATAAAAAATCTTGGAAAATCACATATGCTTTTAGGGTGAAGTATTATTCTGTCTATAGAGTATACCGCCAGCAAAGTTGCCCTTTGAGAGGCAGGAGCAATTGATTGCAAACTTTGCCCGGCGGCAAGTTCGGCACAATGGTTTGGCCTCGGAGCCTACCCTGCCCTTGCTCCGGCGGAGCGTGCAGGCTTGTACTTTTTGCACTCAGGTAAGATATGCATCCACACAAAAAGCCTCCACACCGGAAGCAACCGCTTACAAGCGGCCCCACCTACTTTTCCTGCCTCGAAAGCACCCACCGACACCGAAGGCCTTCCCCCTCCTCTGCAGGCTCTGCCCGGATTAGGATATTGGGCCCACGGCTTTCCTCCATATTCTCCAGAGCGGTGCGGCTCAGGTCCGAACGGAACAAATTGGCAAGCGGCAGCTCAAAAAGCAGATTGGTGTGCCCGTCGCCGCCCAGGCAGTACGTACCCTGCACGCTGAATGTCAGGACGGAAGAGGGAATGTGGAAATGGCCGATCTTCAGGTCCTGCCCGTTCAGGTAAAGGGTGTTTTCCAGCGTGGCAAATTTGATGTTTGACAGGTCGCGTTTACGGAACAGCAGGTTGTTGATGGAATCAAGAGCCGGCAGCTCGATCAAACTCCCATTTTCTAAGCGG
>JAJDFU010000107.1 GCA_020528935.1 Saprospiraceae bacterium
CCCCGTACACCCGTCGGCAGCTCCGTTCTGTACTCCGCTATTTCTACAACCTGCCCACCGGCGTACAGGTGAAAATCTACAGCGGCGACTATCCGTCCGCTCCGGACTCCCTGCTGTACAGCGGCCACAGAACCCGCAACGAACTCACCGCCTTTGCCTGGAGCGAACACGTACTAGACCCCCCTTTGCAGATCACCGGAGTTGAGCTCTGGGTCAGCACGCGCTTTGTCCATTCCTTTGACCAGCAGTCCATAGGCTGCGATGCCGGACCCCGCAACAGCAATGGCGGCGATTATCTGTATGAGGAGGACAACAACGCCTGGACCACCTATCAGGACCTGACCAATGGCGAGTCCATCAACTGGAATATTCGGGCCGAAATAGAATAGCCGATATTGGCTACCTTTCCCGACAAACTGCATTTGCATGCCCTTACGCATCGTTTTCATGGGTACGCCTCAGTTTGCCGTTCCCTCGCTGAATGTGCTGGTCCGGCACAACTACACTGTCGCGGGGGTGGTCACCGCCACCGATAAATTCGGCGGACGGGGCGGGAAACAGCGGATCGAGTCGGCAGTGAAGAAATATGCCCTGGCCCACAACATACCCGTGCTTCAACCGGAGAAACTTCGGGATCCTGCCTTTTTGGATCAGTTGCGCGCCCTGGAGGCCGACCTGTTCGTGGTGGTCGCCTTCCGGATGCTTCCCGAAGTGGTCTGGGCCATGCCCCCAAAGGGCACCTTCAACCTGCACGGCTCGCTCCTGCCCAAGTACCGTGGCGCTGCCCCCATCAATTGGGCCATCATTCGCGGCGAAGAGGAAACCGGGGTTACGACCTTTTTCATTCAGCGGGATATCGATACGGGCGATATCCTGCTCCAGAAAAAATTGAAGATCGGCCCCGACGAAACGGCCGGCCAACTGCACGACCGCATGATGCAACTCGGCGCAGAGGCCGTACTGGAAACCGTCCGGCTCATCGAATCCGGGGATTTTGAACTGCATGAGCAAGACGACCGTCTGGCCACCAAGGCCCCCAAGATCTTTACGGAAACCTGTGCGATCGATTTTGATCAATCGACCCGGCAGGTGTATAACTTCATTCGGGGCCTCAGCCCCTACCCTGCCGCCTGGACCACCCTGGACGGCCTGAAGCTCAAGATCCTGCGGGCGCGTCCCGTTCACCAAGAACACAACCATTCGCCAGGCACTCTGCTTTCGGACGGCAAGAAGGTATTGCAGTTCGCTACCCGCGACGGGTACATTCAGGTACTTGAGCTCAAACTGGAAGGCCGAAAGCAAATGGAGGTACAGCCTTTCCTGAACGGGTATGTTCTCAGTTCTTTTGTTGAAATTTAAAAGTGAAGAAAATATTAACTGAGTAAAAATTAAGGCTGAAAAAGCATATTGTGCTTCCCGGTCGATCCGATCCGGTATCCCCGGTTTCATTTTTCGTATTTTAGCTTTTAACCATTCCGATGCGGCTTTAACCCGGATTATTCCCAAAAACCCGTGAATAATGATGGTTAGTGGTTGAAAACAAAGGTTTTATCAACCACTTAGGTCGGGGCAGCGGTACAAAACCTTTTATTTTGTAGACGGTACAAATCCACAAGACATGGCCAACGCTTACGTCAGCTTGCGCAACCTTCAGTTTCAACTTTTCGAGCTCCTGGAAGCCCATACGCTGCAGGAATACGAATTCTTCAGGGATTACGACCGGGAGAGCATGCAGATGGCCATGGAGGCTGCTCTGCAGTTGGCCGATCAATACCTCTACCCCTATTACAGGGAGATGGATCAGAAGAAAGCCCATTACCAGGATGGCGAAGTATGGGTGCATCCCGCGGTGAAGGATGCGATACGCGCTATGGCTGAAGCCGGTTGGATAGGAGCGATCGACAGCTATGAAGCCGGTGGCCAACAGATGCCCCTCACCCTGCTCAATGCCGCCGTTATCATCTTCAATGCTGCCAATCCCAATATTGCGCCCTATGCTTTTCTCACCCAGGGTGCGGCCAACCTGATCCGCAATTTCGGAAGCGAAGAGCTGGAACAGACCTACATCCCGCAGATGTACGCCGGCAAGTGGCAGGGCACCATGGCCCTCACAGAGCCCCAGGCGGGCAGCTCGTTGTCCGACCTGAGCACCACTGCCACTCCCACGGGCAACGGCGCCTACAAGCTCCGGGGCCAGAAGATCTACATCTCCGGCGGCGACCACACCGCAGCCGAGAACGTGGTACACCTGGCCCTGGCCCGCATCGAGGGTGCTCCTCCGGGCACCAAGGGCATCTCGCTCTTTGTGGTGCCGAAACACCGTCCCGACAACGGACAACTGGTGCCCAACGACGTCACCACGGCCGGTATTTACGGCAAAATGGGGCAGAAAGGCTATGTGGCCGCCCACCTCATGCTGGGCGAACGGGACGATTGCCATGGCTACCTGGTGGGCGAACCCCATAAAGGGCTGCGCTACATGTTCCAGATGATGAACGAGGCCCGCATCGGGACCGGCGTGATGGCTGCTGCAACGGCCTCTGCCGCCTACTACGCTTCGCTGAAATACGCCAACGAGCGGCCGCAGGGCCGCCATCCCTCCAAAAAGGACGCCACCCAGCCCCCGGTGCTCATCATCGAGCACGCCGATGTGCGGCGCATGTTGTTGTTCCAAAAAGCTGTTGTAGAGGGCAGCATTGCCCTGTTGATGCGTTGCAGCCATTATGCCGATGTGGCCGGGCACGAGCCCGATGCCGAGAAGAAAAAGCGCGCCCACCTTCTGCTGGAGCTGCTCACGCCCGTGGCCAAAAGCTGGCCTTCCGAAATGGGCATTTTTTCGGTGAGCACCGGCATGCAGGTACTGGGCGGTGCCGGCTATACGGATGACTTTCCTCTGGAACAGTATTTCCGCGACATTCGCGTCAACTCCATCTACGAAGGCACCACTACCATTCACGGCATGGATCTACTGGGCCGCAAGGTCATGATGGAAAACGGCAAGGCCGCCCAATATTTCGCCGAAGAATTACAGGCTTGCATACAGCAGGCTGCGGCGATGGATCCGCTTAAATCCTTTGCCGAAAAACTGGCCGGGGCCGCCCAGGACCTGCAGCAAACTACCATGCACCTCATGGGGCTGGCCATGCAGGAAAAGCCGGAGGTCTTTCTGGCAGACGCCACCCTCTTCCTGGAGTATTTCGGCACCATCGCCATCGCCTGGCAGTGGCTGGAGCAGGCCTTGGTGGCTCAGCGCGCCCTCAATGAAGGGGCTGAAGGTGACGAGGCCCTCTTTTACCAAAGCAAGCTGCAGACCTGCCGCTACTTCTTCGAATACGAACTGCCCAAAACCTGCGGCCTGCAGCAGCGGCTGAGGAGTTCCGAGCGCGTCACCCTGGAAACCCGGCCCGAAGAGCTGGTTTAACTGCTAAGCAATCCCTACTATGCACATCCTGTACACGCCGGAGGACCGTTTTGCCAAGCTGCCCGGCTATCCCTTTGCGCCGCAGTTCGTTGAGGTTGCCGAGGGGCTGCGCATGCACTATCTGGACGAGGGGCCGGCCGAGGGGCAGGCCATCCTCCTGTTGCACGGAGAGCCGTCCTGGTCCTATTTATACCGCAAGATGATCCCGCCCCTCACCCAGGCCGGCTTTCGCTGCATTGCCCCCGACCTCGTCGGTTTTGGCAAGTCGGGCAAGCCTGCCCGGCAGGAGGACTACAGCTACGCTGCCCACCTGCAGTGGTTGCGCACCGCCCTGGAGGAGATCCTGCCGGCCGGAGCCGCGCTTTTTTGCCAGGACTGGGGCGGCCTGCTGGGCCTGCGCCTGCTCGCCGAGCAACCGGATCGATTTTCCGCAGTAGTGGCCGCCAATACCTTTTTGCCTGCCGGCGACCAGCCTGTACCGGATGCTTTTCTGCAATGGCAGGCCTTCGCTCAGTCCGTTCCTCAGTTTCCGGTGGGAAATGTCGTCAATATGGGCACGGCCACTGTGCTGCCGCCCGAGGTCATGGCCGCCTACGATGCGCCCTTCCCCGAAGAGCGGTTCAAAAGCGGCGCGCGCATATTTCCCGCCCTGGTCCCCGTCTCGCCGGAAGAGCCCGAGGCCCGGGCCAACCGCGAAGCATGGAAGGCACTCGAACAATGGGAAAAGCCCTTCCTCACCCTATTCGGCGATTCGGACCCGATCACGCGCGGAGCCGAAAAAGTACTGCAAGCCCGGATTCCCGGAGCCCAGGAGCAACCGCACGCCATCCTGGAGCAGGCCGGCCACTTTATCCAGGAAGATCAAGGCCGGGTATTGGCCAGGCATGTGATCGATTTTCTGAGCGATTAGCTAACGTCCGGGCGCCCCTGGCTATCAACGATTTACAGCATTCAAATTGCAAACCGCTATGCACTTGACCTTGCGCTTGATCCTTGCACTTCTGTTCATCCTTCAGGCAGGGCTTTACGCCCAAGATCGCATCACGGGCAAGCCTTTCGCCACCCGCTCCGAGGTGATCGCCCCCAATGGCATGGCCTGTACCAGCCAGCCCCTTTGCACACAGGTTGCCCTGGATATACTCCAGGCCGGCGGCACGGCCGTAGATGCCGCGATCGCCGCTAATGCCTGCCTGGGGCTTATGGAGCCTACCGGTTGCGGCATTGGGGGCGATCTCTTTGCCATCGTATGGGATGCCAAAACGGAGCAACTCTACGGTCTGAATGCCAGCGGTCGCTCTCCCCGATCACTCACGCTGGACTACTTCCGCGAGGAAGGACTGGAAAAGATTCCCGCCCTGGGGCCACTGCCGGTAAGCGTGCCCGGCTGCGTGGACGGCTGGTTTGAGTTGCACGGCAAATTTGGCGAGCTGCCCATGGATCAGATCCTGGCGCCGGCCATACAGTACGCCGAAGAGGGCTTCCCGCTGAGCGAGCTCATCGCCTACTACATGGGCCGGTCTGTTCCTTACTACATCGGCCAGGGCTTCCCCAACGTGAAAGCGACCTACACCGTTGCGGGGAAGGTGCCCGGCAAGGGAGACCTTTTCCGCAATCCCGACCTGGCCGGCACCTACCGGCAACTGGCCGAAAAGGGGCGCGATGCTTTTTATCGCGGGGACATCGCCCGGACCATAGCCGGTTTCCTTCAGGAACAAGGCGGCTTCTTATCGTATGAAGACCTGGCGGCCCACCGTTCCGAATGGGTAGAGCCGGTGAGCACCACCTATCGCGGCTATGAAGTGTGGGAGTTGCCGCCCAACGGCCAGGGAATCGCCGCCCTGCAGATGCTCAACATTCTGGAAGGCTATGACCTGGCTTCCTACGGATTCGGCTCTCCCGAGCACATCCACTATCTGGTGGAGGCCAAGAAGCTGGCCTTCGAGGACCGGGCCAGATACTACGCCGATATGGACTTTATCGATGTGCCGGTGAAGACCCTCGTGTCCAAGCCATACGGCGAGGAGCGGCGGGCCCTCATCCGCGACGATCGGGCCGGAAGCTACGAAGCCGGCGAAATCAGCCAGGGAGAGACCATCTATCTCACGGTGGCTGACCGCAACGGCAACATGATCTCCCTCATCCAGAGCAACTACCGGGGTATGGGCTCGGGCATGGTGCCGCCGGGGCTGGGCTTCATGCTGCAGGACCGGGGCGAACTCTTCAGCCTGGTGGAAGGCCAGGCCAACACTTATGCGCCCGGCAAGCGGCCTTTCCACACCATCATCCCGGCTTTTGTGACCCGGGAGGGCAAACCTTGGCCCAGCTTCGGGGTGATGGGCGGCGATTTTCAGCCTCAGGGCCACGTGCAGATCCTGCTTAACCTCATCGACTTTGGCATGAATCTGCAGGAAGCCGGCGATGCCCCCCGCATTGACCACGGCGGCTCCAGCACCCCTACCGGCCAGCCGGCCGATGGCCGCGGAGAGATCCACCTGGAATCCGGTTTTTCCATGGAAACCATAAATGCCCTGCAGCGCATGGGCCACCGGGTGGGTTATGCCCGGGGCATCTACGGTGGCTACCAAGCCATCCGCTACGATGCCGAACAGGGCGTATACTACGGTGCCAGCGAAAGCCGCAAGGACGGCCAGGCCGCCGGTTATTGACTATCCATTACCAGCAATAAGCAATACACACATGATCGATCTGATTGACCTGCAATTCCTGGACTCCCCCCACACCATAGCCTCCTTTCTGGTGCGCACCGGGGAAGGCCCCGTACTGGTGGAAACGGGCCCCCACTCCACCTTTTCCCAACTGGAGCTGGGCCTGAAAGCCCACGGCCTGACACCGGACGACATACGCCACGTCTTTCTCACGCACATTCACCTGGATCACGCCGGCGCGGCCTGGGATCTGGCCCGCCGCGGTGCCCGCATTTACGTACATCCGGTAGGGGCGCCGCACCTCGCAGACCCCTCCAGGCTGATGAGTTCGGCCAAGCGGATCTACGGCGACCAGATGGATCTTCTGTGGGGCCGCATGGAAGCCATACCCGAAGATCAAATACACCGCCCGGAAGACGGAGAGCAGATCACCCTGGGTGAAAGCACCTTCACCGCCTGGTACACCCCTGGCCATGCCATTCACCACATTGCCTGGCAGCTGGATGAAAAGGTGATCTTCACCGGTGATGTAGCGGGCGTCAAGATCAACGGCGGCATTGTGGTGCCGCCCTGCCCCCCTCCGGATATCCATGTGGAAAACTGGCAAGCCTCTATTGCTTTGCTGCGAAGTAAAGATCCCGAAGCCTTATACCTGACGCACTACGGGAAGGTGGACAGGATAAACGAACACCTGCGTGCTCTGGAAAAGAGGCTGCTGGACTGGGCCGAATGGATACGGCCGCGATTTGAGGCGGGCAAAACAGTAGAGGAAACGGTGCCTGATTTTCAGGCTTATGTGCAAAAGCAGTTGGAAGAGGGCGGAGTGAAGGGCGAACAACTGAGCCAGTACGAAAAGGCCAATCCTTCGTTCATGAGCGTAGCCGGCCTTATGCGTTACTGGAAGAAAAAAACTCAATAGGTGGCGGGCACCAACCGGCTGATGCCGCGCAATACTTTGTGCACCACCTTTACTTCCGGCAACGCTACCTTCTTATCGTCCTCGGCTTTCTCCATCTCAATGGGAGCTTCCTTCATGTCTTCCAGCACAGCGGCCTGGATGGAAGCATAGGTATTCAGATAAATGTAGGAACAAATGCTGGTCACGACCAACAGTACGATAAGAACGGATCGGAGGGGGTTTTTCGGTTTCATGGCAATCTTCATCTAGATCTTAAAGTTACGAAAGGAAACTGCGCAAGTCACCTCTTTTCGACGATTCCTTCCTTTTTTCAGACAAGTGTCATATAGATAGACGGCAGCTTACTGGAAAGGGTTGCAAATATCCGATAGTTTTTAACCCGAAAATGTACAGCATTTTCCGCCCTTGGGCAGACGAATTGCAAAATTTTGAACGTCAATGCGTTATCAGGGTTTTTGATTGTTGGTGCTTATTTGTTGTGTACCCTCAATGTGAGATATACCCGTTGCGAAGTGGTTTGGGCGTTTTCACTACCCCAAACCCTGCGCAAT
>JAJDFU010000005.1 GCA_020528935.1 Saprospiraceae bacterium
TCCCAGCCCCACGTGCGCCCAGATGATGGTTGTTCCCGGGTGACGCTTGAGCAGGTCTAGCATCTGATCAAGGTAAACCGGTTTGGTTTCATCGTTAGCCATGGGAAAGTTGACGTCATTGTGCAGAATGACGACCAGCCCTGTCTGCCCGGCAAAGTCAAGAATACTGTCCAGCGCCGGATTGGTCAGGCTGGCCACCTCGCCGGCAACCTTGGAGGAAACAAACTCCTTATGGATGGAAAACTCGCCGATGCCGGTAAAGACGCCGGGAAAGGTGCGCAGCACCCGCTCGATATGATCAGCGCCGTACATATCGCTGGGATTGAAGCCGGTGATCATGGGGTCTAGCCGGGCCTGCTCTTTCTTATTCAATGATTTATACTGCATAGCGATGTAGGCGTCGGTGAAAGAGTAATAATACAAGGGAGCATCGCTTTCCAGGTAGTAGTCGGGCGCAAAGTCGCCCGAATTGGCGTAAGACCAGTGCTGCTGCAGGGGAATGCCGAACAGGGTGGAACGCTCCACCTTCTCGCCCATCAGGTCCAGCAGTTTTTGGACGCTGATGCCCTCCTGAATGTAATTGGTCAGGTGGAAGTGGCTGTCGTTAAAAAGGTAGTCGTCCCCCGGCTTATTGTTCTGGGCAAAAACCGCCGGAACCTGGATGAGGAACAGGATTGTCAGGAACAAGGCGAGGGAAATAAGTTTTCGGATTTGCATCTCTATTCTTTTTGCGGAAGTGGATACAGGAGGTATTCCAAAACTGGCGCAACGGGGGGCGCGAAAGACGGAAGACAAACTCCACCTTTCGCGTCTTCCCCTGCGAACCGTCTGGCTGGGATAACCGAATCGGCGTTAAAGAATCCGGAATGACTCCTTCTTCAATCCCTGCTCCCTGTGAATTATTTCGGATCTATCCGGTATGGATGAACATCTAGATCGCGGACGATGTCGTAAATGGCTTTCTGGGCTTTCACGCTGTTACCGGCTTCGTTGAGCGGCGGCGAGATAACAGCGACGCCAAACTTGCCGGGGCACACAGCCAGGATGCCTCCGCCAACGCCGCTCTTGGCAGGCAGCCCAACGGCGAACAGCCACTGCCCGGAGTCATCATACAAACCGGCGGTAGACATGACCGACAGGGTGAAGGTTGTGGTCCGCGGCGAAACGACCGTCTTGCCCGTGACGGGATTCTTACCGCCGTTGGCCAGCGTGGCGGCCATGACGGCCAGCTCTTTGGCATTTGCATTGAGGGCGCACTGCTTGGTGTAGAGGTCCGTAGCCTCTACGGGATCGAAGTACATACGGTTATAGGCCTTCAGCAGATGGGCGATGGCCTGATTGCGCAGGTTATCATTGGCTTCACTGACGTATACAGGGTGGTTGACTTTCAGCTCGGTGCCGGCAAAGTCGTTGTGGGTTTCCAAAATGTTTTTCCACTTGGCGACGGAGTCCAAACCGGAAATCATACTGGTGGCGGCGATAGCGCCGGGGTTGACCAGAGGGTTGATTTCCTTCCCCTGGTTCATCTCAATGGCGATGATGGAGTTGAAACGCATGCCGGTAGCATCTACGCCGATCTTGTCGAAAACAGCGCGAGGCCCTTGTTCCTCGATGACTTTGGCCATCGTGAACAATTTGGGTATAGACTGTATGGAAACGCGCGAATCCAGGTCACCGGCAGTGTATACCTTTCCGTCGGTGGTGACAATGGCAATGCCGTAAATGTCAGGGTCTACGGTAGCCAGTTCTTTGATGTAATCGGCGTTTTTACCTTCTTGCAGCCGCTTGTACTTTTCGTAGGCCTTGTCAACGGCCGCCTGATAATCGGCTTTTTTAATTTTTTGCGCCGGCAGGGCAATCGTAGCCCCCAGCAGTATTCCGGTCAGTAAGAGCCGGAGCGTAGAATGAATCATCTTTGTCATTGCTTATGGTTTTTGATCAATCTGTTGGATTAAAAACTATGTGAGAAATTATATTTGAAGGAAAATTGTATTCTGGAAATGGAGCTGCTAAAGCCATCACGGAAGTTTTCCCGTTTCCCCCACTGGTATTCGATGCCGGCCATGGCATTCTCAGCTGGGTAATACAGGAGGTTAACCAGTGCATACTGCCCTTTCTTGTAAGAGTCATCGGTTTGTGCATCGGAGTTTTCGTTATTGAGCATGGAATAACCTATGGTAGAGCTGAATTTGTCACTCCAGGTGTGATCCAGAAAAGCGGAAATCCCGATCATCGGCAGGGCTACGCCTTTCACCGGCGCCACCGGGTCGCTGAAATCATTCTCGATGCCGATGTCCACCGTGGCGTCATTCATGTAGTTTTGAATACCCTCTCCGTACACGAGCCCTCCGCGGAAAACATCGTTTTTACCGATATTTATATTGGTGGTCAAATTCAATCCCCAGCCGGTCGCACCGCCGCTGAGGTCGAGGTTGTCGTTGTTCATGTCCTCCCACTTAATCCTGCGCAGCATAACGGCCAGCCCCACATACCCAAAGGGCAGCGACTGCCGGTCTTCCGCTGACCAGTCGGGCAGCGGGAACAGTGCTGCCACGCCTTCCAGCTCCACGCGCCCGCGATACAAGACACGATACTGACATCAACCCCGCCGTCTCCAG
>JAJDFU010000090.1 GCA_020528935.1 Saprospiraceae bacterium
TGTTATGTACCGGCCTGAAAATGCGTGTACAGCCCGACTCGGAGTTTTACATGCTTCTGATCATCCTGTACCGCCTTCGCCTCGAACATTCTCTTTTAATTGACGTCAATGCTTCCATCGTCACCGCCGCCCAGCATCTCGGCTTTCAGGCCGTTCGCTTTCACTCTCCCGGTCAACTGCAGATCGAACTGTAGGCCATACTCGTCGTACTCGCTTCCCATTATGATTTTTAAAAAAACCTTTGCATTTTTCTGTTCCGAACCGACCTGCGGAACGCATAGCCGCCAATCACCAGATCCCAGACCGATTCCCAAAGCACACACATGCCGGTTTTGCCAAAAGGCCGGTGGTATAAAATGTTGTACCAAAAAGTATCTTTAGGGTTGGTTAAACGTTGAGAAAATGTATTGGCGAAACGTACTATGGAGAAAACTCCTTTTTGGAGGGGTGCTACTGCTTTTCCTTTGTTTTTTTGAACATGCGGCCGCTCAAGACCAGGCCCCTTTCAATCCTTCTCTTTATCAGGATCTGAAATGGCGATGTGTAGGTCCTTTTCGGGGAGGGCGTAGCAATGCCGTGGCCGGAGTGCCCGGCCGGCCCATGCTGTACTACATGGGCAGCACCGGCGGCGGACTCTGGAAAACGGAGGATGCCGGTCTGAACTGGACCAATATTTCCGACGGCTTCTTCCGGTCCGGCTCCGTAGGCGCCATAGCGGTGGCTCCTTCCGATCCCAATGTCATTTACGTGGGCATGGGCGAACATGCCGTTCGCGGAGTTATGACCTCCCATGGCGACGGCCTGTACAAGTCGGTGGACGGAGGCAAAACCTGGGCCTATCAGGGCCTGCCCGATTCCCGTCACATCGCCGGAATACAAATCCACCCCAAGGATCCGGACCAGGTGTATGTGGCCGTTCAGGGGGCCCTGTACGGTCCGAGCACCGAGCGCGGCCTGTACCGCTCAAAAAACGGCGGCAAAACCTGGGAGCGCGTGCTGTACGTAAACCCAACCACCGGTGCCAGCGATATCAGCATGGATCCCAGAAACCCGCGCATTCTGTACGCCGGCATGTGGGACCACCAGCGCAAACCCTGGCAGATCCGCAGCGGCGGACCCGGCTCAGGCCTCTACAAATCCACCGACGGCGGCGACAATTGGGAAAAGCTGGGTTCAGGGCTGCCCGACTCGCTGGGTAAGACGGCCATAGCCGTCTCCCCGGCCAATTCGGAAGTGGTCTATGCGGTACTGGAAGCCGGGCAGGGCGGCGTATTTCGCTCCGACGACGGCGGTGCCAACTGGAGGCAAACCAATAGCGAGCGGGTCACCGTTGCCCGGGCCTGGTATTACATTGAGCTGGTCCCCGACCCCCAGAATGAGGATGTGCTCTACGTGCTCAATGCGCCATTGCTCCGCTCCATTGACGGCGGAAAAACCTTCGAGCCTGTACCCAACCCGCATACCGATCAGCACGACCTGTGGATCAATCCCGATGCTCCGAACAACATGATCCTGGCCAACGACGGCGGCGCCTGTATCACCTTTAACGGCGGGAAGAGCTGGAGTACCCAGGCCAACCAGCCCACCGCCCAGTTTTACCGCATCAACGTGGACCGGCAATTTCCTTACCACATCTACGGCGGCCAGCAGGACAATACGGCCATCGGGCTGCCCTCCCGCACGACCTCCGCCGGGATCACCGCCCAGGACTGGTACACTACCGCGGGAGGAGAAAGCGCCTTTGTCGCCTTCGATCCGGACGACCCGCGCCTGATCTTCGGCAACGACATCCAGGGGTTCATGAGCGTGTACGACTGCACCAACGGCCTGATCAAACCCATTATGGCCTATCCGGCCATCAACCTGGGCACCTTGCCCCGGGATATGAAATACCGCTTCAACTGGAACAGCCCCCTCATCGCTGACCCCTTCGCCCCCGACAAGCTGTATCAGGGAGCTCAGGTGGTGCTCAAAAGCGGGGATCAGGGGCAGAGTTGGAAGGTGATCAGCCCGGACCTGACCCGCAACGACACCAGCCGGCAGGGGCCGGGCGGCGGACCGTTCACCAACGAAGGCGCCGGCGGAGAAAACTACAACACCATCAGCTATTTGGCCTGCTCGCCCCTGGAGCAAAACCTGATCTGGGCCGGCAGCGACGACGGCCTGCTGCATCTGACGCGCGACGGCGGCCAAAACTGGACTGAGGTGAGCCCGCCCGGCATGCCGGAAGCCCTCATCAATGCCATCGAGCCTTCCCGCCATCGAAAAGGGGCCGCTTATGTAGTGGCCACCCGCTACAAATTCGACGACCTGCAGCCCATGATCTATTACACTCGCGACTACGGTAAGAGTTGGACCCGCCTCGATGGCGATCTGCCTCGCGAAAACTTTGCCCGCGTAGTGCGCGAAGACCCGCAGCAACCCGACCTGCTCTACGCCGGCACGGAAGGCGGCCTGTTTATCTCCCTGGATCGCGGACGACACTGGCATCCCTTTCAGGGCAATCTTCCCGTGGTGCCTGTCACCGATTTATTTTGTACGGCGTACGATCTGGTCGCAGCCACAGCGGGGCGGTCCATCTGGGTGCTGGACGACCTGAGCCCGCTGCGCTCCACCGCTACAGACGGACAACCCACCGGGCTTCGCCTCTTTCCCGCGGCCCCGCAGTTCCGGTTCTGGGCCGGATTGCCCAAAGAACCGGTTACCGGCAGCGGCCAAAATCCGCCGAACGGATTCGCCATCTCCTACTTTCTGCCCCAAAATCTGAGCGAGGGCGAAGCCCTGGTGCTGCAGATCCTGGATGAAACGGGCAACGTCCTGTCCGAATACACCAACCAGAAGGACAGCAGCTTCACCGCCTATCCGGGCGGCCCTCCGGAGCCCCGCTACCTGCCCGACCACAAGGGGCTGAATCGCTTTTGGTGGGATCTTCGCCGGGCCACCCTGCCCGATGTAAAGGGCGTATTTACGCTGGGGGATTACCGCGGCAGTCACGTGCCCCCCGGCCGCTACACGGCCCGGCTCATATGGCAGACCGACACCCTGCGCCAGCCCCTTCGGCTCGATCCTACTCCCGGGCTGGACGTTCCCCGCACCGCCTATGCAGAACAGGCCGAGCACCTGGAGGCCGTAGAGCACACCGCCCGGGATATCGCCTGCACCCTGAACGGCATGCGCAGCGTAAAAAGCCGGCTGAGCGGGCTTCAGGAACAATTGGCCGGTTATCCCCGGGGGCGCGACCTGGATACGCGTGCCCGCACGCTGTTCCGCAAGCTGGAAGGCTGGGAAGAATCCCTCATTCAGCCCCGGCAAGCCACTTTTCAGGACGTGATCAACTACCCCAACCGCCTGTTGGCCGAACTGCTGTGGCTCAAGGGACAAAGCGACACCATCGACCCCCGCATCACGGCGGGTGCCCGCGAGCGACTGAGCGACCTGCAGGCCGAATGGAAGACCGCGCAACGCCAGCTACAACCCATACTGGATGAACTCGGTGATTTCAATGCCGCCTACAAAGCCCAGAATGTTCCTGCCGTCATCGTACCGCGGGATTCCATCAGCCGTTTTGGACCCTGAAAAAGCGGGAAAAGCGTACTTTCGGGCCAAGGAAAATTCGAAACAGATGGAAGCTACGCAAAACAAGTCCGCCTTGCTGGACTGGCTGTTGTTCCTGGTGTCCACAGCGGTGATGATCGCCTTGCTGCTCTATGCCGACGAATGGTTCTGGCTGGCGATGCCGTTTTCGTTCACCTACCTGGCCAAGGCCTTGCGCGTCATTTAAACGTAAAAAAGGGAGGATGCCCGGTGTTGGACATCCTCCCTTCACCCTTCGAGAGGGGGTTCCCTCTTATTCGGTTTCAAGAATAAAATGCCGCTAACGAATAGGACATTTTATGCTCGAAACCGTATAAGAATGGGACTGGCTCGTTCACAATGGCTTGATGTTCAAAATTTTCCAATTTGCCAGCCCTCTGCCCGGAAAACGCGGTGAATTTTCCGGCTTAAAACCGCACTATTTGTTGGTCTTGATGGTACAGCCAATAGCTTTGGTGGTAGCGGGATCCGGCTTGCGGCCACTCTCCAGGGCCTCTACAGCCTGCTCCACGTAGTTCACCGTTACGGCAGCGGGATCGGTAGCGCTGTCGTCTATGGTGCCGTGGTAGCGGAGCACCAAATCCTTATCCAGCAGGAAGATCTCCGGCGTGCGGCTTGCGCCGTACTGCGGATACACTTTCTGGCCCTCGTCAAAGAGGTACACAAAGGGATAATCTTTCTTCTCGGCCTGCGCCTTCATCGCTTCCATGTCGTCGCCGGGCTTGATCGCCGGGTCGTTGGGCTGAATGGCTACTACCGGATATCCCTTGGGCGCCATCTTCTCGTGCAAGGCAATGATGCGATCTTCGTACTTGATGGCGAAGGGGCAGGTATTGCACGTAAAGGTCACGATATAGCCCCTGGTCGCTTCCGGGAAGTCCTTGCTCAACTGATAAGGCTTTCCGTCCACGGCATTCACGAGGGTAAAGTCCGGGGCTTTATCGCCGATCTTCAACACCTCTTCGATCACCGGCGGGTTGGTGCAGGCCAGTGAAATGCCCAGGCCGGCCAGCACCGCCAGGGCAGCAAGTAGATTCTTTTTCATGGTAAAACGGTTTTAAAGTTGATGATATAGGGAAAAACAGCGCTCCCGGCAGGTCCGCTCAGCGGGCAAAATCGGCCAGAGCGGCTTCCAGATCCGGATAGCTGTCGAACGCCTCGGGAAAAAAGGACCGGTCTTCTCCCCGGTAGATGAGGGTGGCGGGTATTGCGCCGCTCCATTCGGGACTTACCTGGTCGATCCACTTGTTGTAATCGTCGTCCAGCAGGGCAATGACCTGCCCACGCAGACGGCGCTCTCGCACAAAAGGAAGCAGCTTGCTCTCCAACTCCTTGCCGAAGTCCAGACTCACCAGGACAACCCGAACCTTCCGGCCTTGCGCAGTCGCCTCTTTCTGCAGCTGCTCAAAATAGGGCAACTCCACCACACAGGGTTTGCACCAGGTTGCCCAGAAGTTGACCACATAAGTGGTGTCGTTACTTCGCTCCAGCCAGGGTTTGAGCTGTTCAAAATCGGTGTACACGGGAAATGGATATGCAGCCCGAGCAGCCGCAGGCCGATCCGGTGAAGCCTCCTGTGCATCATCCGACCCGGCCGGCTGTCCGTTGGAAGAACAGGAAAGCGCTACCATCCATAAAGCCAGCAAGGCAAAAAAGCGCATAGTGCGGGTTGTGGGTTACCGCTCAAAAGTAAGAGCTTCGCGCCGACCCTTGCGTTAAGCAATCGTTAAACGCAACGACAGGCAACCGTTCCGGATGGCTCCTGTCCTTTGATCACTTCAAAAAGGCCGGAAAAGCAAAATTTTATTCCAGCAGGAAAGCAGTTCGCCACACAAAGATTGACAGACACCCGCTTTTGCCGTATATTGAATAAAATGCAATTACTATGGGAGAAACGAAAAAGAATACCGAGACCATTCAGATCGTCGTAGGCCTGTTGGTTCTGCTCTTATTTCTGGCCTTTCTGGGCGTAGTGCTGTTCAATGCCGTATTCAGTTAATTGAGGGTGTACTCTACACCCAGTTGTTGCAGGACCTTCACAAAATCCGGATTGACGCGAACGCCTCGCTCCCTGGCCATCATGGGGATCTTTAGCCGGGATTCCACATCGAAAAACTGCATGCGCAGCCGGTGTTTGCCATTGTGTTTCCGGCAAAGCGCATCCAGTTGGTCCACCAGCTGGGGCGTGACCTGATCCAGCGCCAGCCGGAGGGTAATGCTTTGGGTGCGCTCTTCGGCCACGCCCTCCAGGAGGCGGACTTCCTTGATGCGCAATTCCAGGCCATCTCCCCGCCAGCTCTGCTGATACTGGGCGGTGAAATAAATGGCCTTTCCTTCTTCCAGGAGGTGTTTGTAGCGCTGGTAGTCCTCGCCGAAGAGCTTGAATTCCAAGCTGCTGCTGTAATCCTGCAGCTCGAAAATTCCCCAGCCATTGCCGTTTTTGCTGATGCGATGCGTGGCCTTCACCAGGATGCCGGCCAGGTTGAGGCTGGGTGCATTTTGGTACTGCTCCACCTTGGACAGCGGGCAGGTGGTGAAATACTGCACCTCGAGTTGGTAGTCGTCCAGCGGATGGCCGCTGATGAATATCCCCGTCACATCCTTTTCGTGCTGCAGCTTCTCCACCAGGCTCCAGGGATGGCATTCCGGCATAGGCGGCTCGGGGATCATCACTTCATCGGTTTCGCCAAATAGCGACACGGCAGCCTGGGCCTTTTGGTTCTGGTAGGCATTGCCGTAACGAAGGCTGTGTTCCAGGAGGGTATCAAACTTTTCAGAGGGCGCAAAATACTGTGCCCGGTGCGTGTCCTCGAAGCAGTCGAGAGCACCTCCGCGCACCAGGCTCTCCAGCACCTTTTTGTTGACTGCCCGCAGGTTGCACCGGCGCATCATATCGAACAGGCTGAGAAAAGGGCCGCCGGTTTCCCGCTCCCGCAACAACTCTTCCACCGGCCCCTCACCCACCCCGCGCAGGGCCGACAGGCCGAATCGGATATGCCCTTCTTCGTTGACCGAAAAATCGGAGACCGATTCATTGACGGAAGGCCCCAACACCTGAAGCTCCATCCGCTTACACTCGCGCAGAAAGAAGGTGATCTTGGAGATGTCGTTCTTGTTGTGGGTGAGCACGCTGGCCATGAACTCCGCCGGATAGTGGGCTTTCAGGTAGGCCGTCTGGAAGGCCACAAAAGCGTAACAGGTAGAATGCGACTTGTTGAAGGCGTAGGAAGCAAACGCTTCCCAGTCCTTCCAGACCTTATCCAGCACCTCCTTGGGGTGCCCGTTCTGCTGCCCACCCTCGATGAACTTGGGATAAAGTTCGTCGATGATGTGCTTCTTCTTTTTGCCCATGCCCTTGCGCAGCATATCGGCCTGGCCCTTGCTGAAGCCGGCCAGCTTCTGGCTCAGCAGCATCACCTGCTCCTGATACACCGTAATGCCGTAGGTGTCCTGCAGGAATTCCTCCATTTCGGGCAGGTCGTAGGTGATGGGCTCCCGGCCGTGCTTGCGCGCGATGAAATTGGGAATGTACTCCAGCGGGCCGGGCCGGTACAGAGCATTCATGGCAATGAGGTCCTCGAAGGCATTGGGCTTGAGCTCCTTCATGTACTTCTGCATGCCGGCGGATTCGTACTGGAAAATGCCGACCGTCTCTCCGCGTTGGAACAGCTCGTAGGTTTTCGCATCGTCCAGGGGGACCTCCTCCACATCCAGCCGGATGCCCCGGTTTTCCTCCACCATGCGCACGGCATCCTTGATGATGGTGAGGGTTTTGAGGCCCAGGAAGTCCATCTTGAGCAGGCCCGCCGCTTCGGCCACGGAGTTGTCGAACTGCGTGACGAGCATGTCCGAATCCTTCTCTGCCTTGACGGGAACGTACTTGGTGATCTCGTCGGGCGTGATCACTACCCCGCAGGCGTGAATGCCGGTGTTGCGCACCGAGCCCTCCAGCTTTTTGGCCGTGCGGATCATTTCGCCCACCCGATCCTGGCCTTCGGCCAACTTCCGGAACTGATAGGCTCGCTCCACGTCTTCAGCATTCATACTGCCCTTGAGCTTGGCATTGATATCTTCGGCTTCCAAGACCTTGTTGAGCGTGGCCTTGAGATGCGAAGGAAAGGATTTGGCGACCCGGTCCACCTCCGGCAGGGGGATGTTCATCACCCGGCCCACATCGCGCAGGCTCAGTTTGGCCGCCATAGTGCCGTAGGTGACGATCTGGGCGACCTGATCGCGGCCGTATTTGTCGATCACGTAGTCGATCACCTTTTGCCGGCCCTCGTCGTCGAAGTCGATATCGATATCCGGCATGCTGACGCGTTCGGGATTGAGAAAGCGCTCGAACAGCAGGTCGTACTTGATGGGATCCACATTGGTGATGCCGATGCAGTACGCCACGGCCGATCCGGCGGCACTGCCCCGGCCGGGCCCCACGCTTACGCCCATTTGCCGGGCGGTGTTCGTGAAATCCTGTACGATGAGAAAATAGCCCGGATAGCCCGACTGCGCGATGACGCCCAGTTCGAAGTCCAGGCGTTCTCGAAGCTGTTCGCTGATCTCGCCGTATCGCTTTTTGGCTCCTTCATAGGTCAGGTGGCGGAGGTATTCGTCCTGCCCGGAGAAGCCCTTTGGAATGGGAAAAGCCGGCAAAAGCACATCGCGCGCCAACTCGAGGGTGTCCACCTTGTCATAGATCTCCATAGTGTGATCCATGGACGCGGGCACATCCGCGAAAAGGCGTTGCATCTCCGCCTTGGTCTTGAAAAAAAAGTCGGGGCTGGGAAACTTAAACCGCTTTTCCTCTTCCAGCAGACTATTGGTATTAATGCACAGTAGAATATCGTGCGGGGTCCAGTCTTCTTCTTCCACGTAATGAGAGTCATTCGTGCAGATGGTCTTCAGCTCGTACTTGCGGGCAAATTCCAGCAGTTTCTGGTTGACGTCCTCCTGGCTTACGCCCAGGCCGTCGATGTTTTCCAGGCCCCGGTGGCGCTGCAGTTCGATGTAGAAGTCCTCGCCGAACAGGTCGATCCACCAACGCAGTTTTTCTTCGGCCTCCTCGTGTTTGCCGTGCAGGATCGCCTGAGGGATCTCCGCCCCGATGCAACAACTGGTCGCAATAAGCCCTTCGTGATGTTGCTCGATCAGCTCCTTGTCGATGCGGGGAAACTTGCTGTACAAGCCCTCGATATAGCCCAGGGAACAGAGCTTGGACAGGTTTTCGTACCCCTTTTGATTTTTGGCGAGCAGCAGCTGGTGGTAGCGCACGTCCTGCTCGCCCTGAGAACGGGAAAAGGATTTGCGGTGCCGGTCCTCCACCAGGTAAAACTCACAGCCTACGATGGGCTTCAGATCGCGCTTGCGAGCCTCGGCCACGAATTTAAAAGCGCCGAACATATTGCCGTGGTCGGTGAGGGCTACGCCTTTCTGTCCGTCCTGCTTGGCTTTGTCCATCATCCGCTCGATGGAAGCCGCTCCGTCGAGCAGGGAAT
This sequence comes from Saprospiraceae bacterium, assembly GCA_020528935.1. Lineage (GTDB taxonomy): Bacteria > Bacteroidota > Bacteroidia > Chitinophagales > Saprospiraceae > JAJDFU01. The sequence goes on from JAJDFU010000090.1 coordinate 9,087, forward strand.
ATTGGGTATGGCAGTGAAGGTGAACGAAGTCAGGCATGGACGGATCAAAATTGAAGGGTGAACACAAGTATTTGTTTTACCGAAGCGATCCGGAAAACAAATTGATTCGAAAATACGAATTAAAAGCAGGTTGCGCCTGGAAACTTTTCCACAGCCTGTGAAAACCCTTCAAACCGTCGCCGAACCGCTCAGCACATGAGAGAGGGCTGCAGCTGCCGGCTGAGGTCTTGTACCGTTTCAATGCGAGCGGCATCCTCTTCACTGAGGTACACCCCCAGGCGGCGCTCTATGGTGGTGATGAGCAGGGTGAGGTCGAGATCGTCCAGGAGGAGGTCGTCTTTGAAATGGGTGTACGGATGCAGCCGGCCTTTAGGTACATCCAGCAGCCAGGCGACGAGTTCGGTCATGCGTTCGGCGGGGAATATCATGAAGCAGGTGATTTATGGATAAACGCAACAACCCGCCCTTTCGCTGCAAAGCCCGGCCGAATATCGGACCGCCGGAAAAAGGAAGCGGCTGTTTGATGGCTTTCCAACCCTGTCTCGTTCGGCCGCAGGGGGTCTTTCGGCACACCTACAATTCATAATTGGGCCCGAGCTGACCGGCGCGTTCGGAATAAAATTGGTTGATCCTGGAAACGACTTCCCCGGGCTGATCCACCAGCGGGAACAAGTCCAGGTCTTCCTTGGAAATATTGCGCGCCTTTTCGTACACCGTTTCCATCAGCCAGTTGCGCAGCCCTTCCCAGAATTTGGTTCCCACCAGAATGACCGGCACCGGAGTGATCTTATGCGTCTGCATGAGGGTGAGCACTTCGAACAGCTCATCCAGCGTACCGAAGCCGCCGGGCAGCACGACAAAGGCCTGGGCGTATTTCACGAACATGACCTTGCGCACGAAAAAATAGCGAAAGGAAATGGCCTTGTCCCAGTCCACGTACTGATTGTAACCCTGCTCGAAGGGCAGGTCGATATTGAGGCCTACGGATTTGCCGCCTGCCAGGCTGGCGCCCTTATTGCCGGCTTCCATGATGCCCGGCCCTCCGCCTGTAATGACCCCGTAGCCCTCCTCGGTGACCAAGCGGGCGATCTCCTGGGCTTTTTTGAAGTCGGGATGCTCGGGCTGCGTGCGCGCCGAGCCGAATATGGAAACGCAGGGACCAATGGCGTTCAGGCTTTCAAAGCCTTCCACCAGCTCGGAGATGACCTTGAACATGGTCCAGGAGTTTTCGCCTTTTAGCTCCTGGCTCCAGCGCTTCATTTGTTGTTTGGGTTGCAGAGGCACATTATTATCAACCATAATCTTTTTTTTGTCGTCTTCACCGCTCCGTGGGATGACCGGCCGCAGTACAATCACAACGCACCGGTCGCTTAGGATATACTCCTCAGGGGGGCAAATAGTTCTACATCAGGATGCCAAACGGCTCAAGGCCAGCCAGGCCATGAGGCCGGCTCCCACTTCCAGGCTGGCCTCGTCCACGTCAAAGGTATTGGTGTGTATAGGCGAAGTGATGCCGCGGGCGGCATTGCCGGTACCGAGCCGGTAAAAACAGGCGGGCATGACCTGGGAATAATAGGCAAAGTCCTCGGCCGTCATGCGAATGGGCAGATCCACGACCTGGGAGGCGCCCAGGTAATCCACGGCCCACTGCCTGGCCTGCAGGGTGAGCGGCTCATTGTTCTGCAGCGCCGGATAGCCCACTTCGATGCGAAGCGCCGCGCTGCCGCCCATGCCCTCCGCCAGCTGCTGCACCAGCTGCTGCATGCGCCGGTGCGCCTCAAAGCGCCATTCTTCGTCGAAGGTTCGGAAAGTGCCTTTGAGGTGTACGGCATTGGGAATGACGTTGGTGGCCCCGCCGTCGCTTCGGATGTGCCCAAAGGAAAGCACGCTGGGCGTGGTGGGCCGCGCGTTCCGGCTAACGATCTGTTGCAGGGCCGTGAGAATATGCGCGCTGATGAGCACCGGATCCACAAACTCGTGCGGCAGGGCCGCATGCCCGCCTTTGCCCCGCACGGTGAGGTACAACTCGTCGGCCGAAGCCATGTAGGGCCCGGGGCGCAGGCCGATCTTGCCCACCTCCAGGGGCGGGTGCACGTGCTGGCCGAAGATGGCCTCCGGCCGGGGATTCTCCAGCGCGCCCTCCCTGATCATGATGGAGGCCCCGCCGGGCAGTTTCTCCTCCGCCGGCTGGAAAAGCAGCTTGACCGTGCCGCCAAAGGATGCCCGCAGTTCCTGCAGTATGCGGGCGGCCCCCAGCAGGGAGGCCGTGTGCACATCGTGGCCGCAGGCGTGCATGACCCCCTCGTTTTTGGATCTGTAGGGCACCTCATTGGCTTCGGTAATGGGCAGCGCATCCATATCGGCCCGGAGGGCTACCACACCGCCGCCCTCCTTTTCGCCGCGGATGAGGGCCACTACCCCGTTTTCGGCAATCCCGTGCTCGTAGTTTATGCCCCAGTCGTTCAGGCGGGCTGCAATGAAGCGTCCCGTCTGTTTTTCCTGATAGGACAGCTCCGGGTGCTGGTGCAAATGCCGGCGGAGACTTACCGTGTCCGGGTGATGACGGGCCGCAAGGCGCTGAATGTCTTTTCTGATTTGCTGCATGCTTATTCCGTTCGTGCAAAGGTAACAACAGCCACAGGCGGTATTTTGCTCAAAGCGGGTCGTTTCTACAGAGGCCGGAAATGAACGGCCAGTCCGCCGCCCGGAGCCAGCGGCACCTCCAGTACCTCGCCGCGCTTGACCGGCTGCTCGGTGATCTCCAGATCCCCGGGCCGCGTGTCCCAATGGGCATCCGGGCCATCGGCATATACAACGGCGACGTATTCCCGGGCTTCCTCCAGAAAGTCCAGCGCCACCGACAGCCGGCGCGGCTGCCCCCCGTTGAGCGCACCCAAAAACCAGTGCCCGCTGGCCTTGTCGCGCCGGGCCACGGTGATGTACTCCCCGATCTCGCCCTCCAGTACCCGGCTTTCGGACCAGTCTACGCCTACCGACTTTGCGAATTCCAGGCCGGGCTGGCCTTCCAGATGCTCGGGCAGGTCGGCCACCATTTGAAGGGGGCTGTAAAATACCACGTAGAGGGCCAGCTCGTGGGCCAGGGTATGCCTCACCCGGTGGTCTGGCCGGTAGGGGTTCAGGCTCAGATTGAATACGCCCGGCGTGTAATCCAGGGGGCCGGCCAGCATGCGGGTAAAGGGCAGAATGAGCGTGTGCTCGAGGGGGTTGCCGCCCTCTTCGCTCCAGGCATTGAATTCCTGGCCGCGCATACCTTCGCGGGTCATCATGTTGGGCCAGGTGCGGCGTATGCCCGTGGCCTTGATGGGCTCGTGGGCATTGATCATGCTGCCGTAGCGGGCGGCCTTTTCCACCACCCGGCGGTAGTGGTTTACCATGTACTGGCCGTGGTGATACTCGCCCTTCGGGATGATCGGCCCCACGTAGCCCGTCTTTACCGCCCGTATGCCCAGGCGCCGGTAGAGCTGAAATGCCGTATCCATTTGTTGCTCGTACGTGGTGACTGCGGCCGAGGTTTCGTGATGGCCGATGAGTTCTACGCCTTTTTTGCGGGCATATGCGACTACACCTTCCAGATCGAAATCGGGATAGGGCGTCACGAAATCGAATACGCCCTCGCGATCCTCAAAGCCGATCCAGTGCTCCCAGCCCGTATTCCAGCCCTCGATGAGCAGGGCCGGTATGCCGTGCCGGGCACAGAAGTCGATGTAGCGCTTGGCGTTTTCAGTAGTAGCGCCGTGGCGCCCGCTGGCCATATCCCAGGTGGACTTGCCCAGGTGCATCTCCCACCAGATGCCCATGTATTTCATCGGCTGAATCCAGCCGGTAGAATCGAGCCGGCTCGGCTCGTTGAGGTTCAGGATGAGGTGCGACTGAATCAGGTCGCCGGCCCGATCGGCTATCTGCACGGTACGCCAGGGAGAGGTGAGCGGGAGCCGGGCCCGGACCTTACTGCCATCGGCAGCGCCTACCAGTTCGCTCTCCAGCAGGAGTCGGTTGGTATCCACCTTCAGGGTCATGCCCGCGTAATTGGTGAGGGCCGCTTCGTGGAAGCTGAGGTACAGGCCCTCCTCCGATCGCATGGTCACAGGCGTATTGACGGCATTTTCGGGAATATGCGTCTGGGCCAGGCTGGGGTGCTTGCGCTTGGCAAGCGCATCGATGCCGGAGACCCGGGTACTGGAGTACAAGTGCTCGTAAATATCCCAATCGCCGGGTATCCACCAGCACTGATGATCGCCGGTGAGCTGAAATTGGCTGTGCTCATCCGTCAGAACGACCTCCTCCACCTCCCCCTGGGCAGGCAGCACATAGCGGAGGGCTACACCGTCGTCGTAGGCTCTGAAATACCAGTGCCATTGCCGGAAAGGCGCCTGCTTTTCTTCCAAAAGCACCAGCAGCTCGTTGTAGTGATTGCGTATGGAAGCGGCTTCTCCCCACACCGGCTGCCATTCCTCCTCCAGGGTGTGCCGCTCGGCATGCACCAGCCGAAACCCCTTTTTCATATCGGGCCAAGCCCGAAACGACAGTCCCAGCGTAGAGGTGTCCAGCAGAATCTCGTCGTCGCGGCTCAGCACATAGGCGGGCTGCCCCGCTTCGGTGAGCAGAAAGGTCAACGCAATGCGGCCGTCAGGCGAATCCACTTCCATGAACGGTTCTTCCGAAGAACAGGCGCTTAGCGTAATGAACAACCAAAGACACAACCAACTGTTTTTGAACATAGGGAGAAAGGTAGGGGTAAAGCTAACTCGACCAGAAAAAGGCAAAATAATGAAAAAGGGCAGGCGGTGTGAAAAGCAGAAAGAAATTCCTATTTTCTCGGGATAAGCGCATTTCATGTGGACAACACGCTCTTTTCGTTTCGCCCTCGTTCATCTTCCACTTTTTTTTCTGATTCTTGCCGGCCCGGGCACCTGCGGAACTGACAAGCTGAGTGCACAGGGCATGGTGCTGGATCAAGGCGAAAAGATCCGCATACCCTTCACTTACCAGAACAACTTCATCGTCGTCTCGGTCCTGTTTCAGAACCTGTTTCCGCTGCAATTCATTTTCGATACCGGCGCCGAGCACACCCTGCTCACCAAACGCGAAATCACGGATTTCCTGGAGGTCAATTACGACCGCAGCTTTCCCATCCGGGGTTCCGACCTGGACACCCAACTCGTGGCCTTCCTGGCTACCGGCATCTCGCTGCAGGTGGGCGATATGGACCTCGACAACAAGTCGGTCCTGGTGCTCGACCGGGATGTCTTCCGGTTCGAGGATTTTGCAGGTACGGATATTCACGGCATTCTGGGCGCCGACTTTTTTTGGCCGTACGTGGTGAAGATCGACTATCGCCGCCAGGTCATTACCCTGATAAGCCCCGGTGGGTTCGATCCCAAGCGCAAGTACACCCGTCATCCCATACAGATCTCCCGCAACAAGCCCTACCTTGCAGCCGACGTTCAGCTGGCCGACGACTCGCTCGTGCGCACCAAGCTGCTGCTGGATACCGGTGCCAGCCTGGGCTTGCTGCTGTACACCGACTCGCATCCCGCCATAACAGTGCCGGACAACGCCCTGGAGAGCAACATCGGCTGGGGCCTGGGCGGATACCTGAGAGGATTCCTGGGCCGGGTGGACCGGTTCAAGATCGACGAATACGAACTGCCTGGCGTGATCACCAATTACCAGAACATCCCCGACAGCCTGGACAGCGACTTCATCAACTCCCGAAACGGCATCGTGGGCAACGTGTTGCTCAGCCGGTTTACCGTGATCATCGATTACCACCGGGAAAACCTGTACCTGAAACCCACGCGCAAATGGAAAAAGAAATTCAAATACGATCGCAGTGGCCTGATGATCGTAGCCGGTGGCCCGGCCATGGATCAATACACCGTTTTTCACATCCTTGAAGGCAGCCCGGCCGACCGCGCCGGGGTGCAGGTGGGCGACCGCATCCTGAAGATCAACGGCATCCAGACCCGGTCGCTGAGCATCGATGGCATCTACCGGCGCCTGCGCAAGCGCGTAGGCAAGCGCATTAAACTCAAGCTGCTGCGCGAAGAGCGGGAATTGAAGGTCGTTTTTCATCTGGAAAAGCTCATCTGATCCCCTGCCCGGGCCACCCTTTCCCTTCCGCCCGCAGGAGCGCGATCGCCACGCGGCCCGGCATTGCCTGCGGGCACCTTGCTTCCGCTTAGCCCGGGCTTCACTTCCAGAAGATTGGAGGTATACGTGGGGGAATCTGTTTTTACTCGTATCTTTGCACCCGCTTTAAATTCTAAAAGCCACACAACCGAACGAGATGTACGCCATTGTAACCATCGCTGGTCAGCAGTTCAAAGTCGAGGAAGGGCAAGAGCTCTTCGTCCACCAGCTCGATGCTCAGGCAGGCGATTCCGTCAAGTTTACGGACATTCACCTGCTGGATCGCGACGGCGCCGTTTCCGTGGGCAAACCCTTTGTGAAAGCACAGGTCGAAGCCACGGTGATCGAGCACCTGAAAGGCGACAAAGTCATTGTATTCAAAAAGAAACGCCGCAAAGGATACCGCGTCAAAAACGGTCATCGCCAGCGTTTCTCAAAGATCAAAATCGATGCCATCAAGGGTTAGGCCCGTGGCTACACCAGTAAAGCAAAGAAAACATGGCACACCAGACAGGGGTAGGTAGTACCGATAACGGCCGCGACAGTAAAAGCAAACGACTTGGCGTCAAACTGTTCGGCGGCCAGCAGGCCAAGGCCGGCAATATTATCGTGCGTCAGCGGGGCACCAAATTTCACGCTGGCGAAAATGTATACATGGGCAAAGACTTTACCCTTCACGCCGCTGTGGACGGTACGGTCTCCTATGTGAAGCGCAAGCACAACCGCACTTTCGTGCGCATTAATACGCTGGGTGAAACGGCCGTAGTGGAGCCCCCCACCAAGCCAAAGCCGGAAAAACCTCCTCAAACGGCCGAACCGGTGACACCTCCGAAAGC
>JAJDFU010000151.1 GCA_020528935.1 Saprospiraceae bacterium
GTGAAGGCCTCGGCGGTGCGCCGGTGAAATTCGATCTCATAGTTTTTGGTGTTCCCGACACCTCGCGCGCGCTTGTCACGGATCAGCCGGCGCAGATCGTAGGTGGGCATGGTGGTCTGTTGCTCTTGTTCTTCCAAAAAGTCGGACGGGCTCAGGTTTAGGGTGGTATCCTTGGTCTTGTTCATCCCGATGACCAGGCGTTCGTTCAACCCGTCAAACCAGCGTTCCTGATAATTGTACAAGCGCCATTTGTCTTCAGCCGTGATATATTCCGCGCGCCGGGCTTCCAGCAGGTACACCAGTTCGTTGTCTTCAAAGCGCTCGATCCGGAAATTGTTGCCCGCCGAATCGCGTACCCGGAAGGATCGAAGGAAAACCTTATTGCCCGGGGAAAGGAACATGTGTACGTCCCGGGTACTGGTCACTTTCTTCTCCTGATAAAAGTAGGTGTAGGAGAGATCCAGACGGATCTTGTTGGCCAGCGGAATGAGATAATGGTTGCCCAGCAGGAGCATGATGGTCAGTATACCCGATGTCAGCAGGTACGGCCGCATCAACCGGCGAAAGCTCACGCCGGCATTGAATATGGAGATGATCTCGGAATTGTAGGCCATGCGGGAGGTGAAAAAGATCACGGCAATGAGGGTAAAGAGCGGCCAAAGCAATCCCCACATCCACAACACAAAGGTGGGATAATAGCCGAAGACCACATCCTGAAAGGAAATGCCCTCCTCGATGATATCCTCCACTTTTTCGCTGAAGTCGATCACCATGGATATCAGGGAGAAAATGAGCACGGTAAAGAAGAAGGTGCTCATGAATTTCCGGAAGATGTATCGGTCCAGGATGCTTAACATGGAGTGATCGGATTGTTGGAGCCGATTGGCGAACCAAAGAAACGAACAATAGCCGTATTTGCCTTTGCGGGATGTTGGTGCTTTGCGGGTCGACCTGGAAAAGCCGTCTTCCTGTGCATGTACGAATCCAAGGCGGTGTCTATAATCGCCGTTCCAGGCGGGGCACCAGGTCGTTTTTCCAGGCTTCAAAGGTATCGTTCAAAATATGTTCGCGGGCTGAGCGCATCAGCCAGAGGTAAAAGCTGAGGTTGTGCACACTGGCGATCATGGGCCCCAGGTATTCCCGGGTGTGGAACAGGTGTCGCACATATGCCCTGGAGTGAGTTCGGCTCAGTGCGGCTGGCCCGTTGGCATCCAGGGGGGAAAAGTCGGCCTCCCATTTTTTGTTCTTTATGTTGATGATACCTTCGGCGGTGTACAGCATGCCGTGCCGGGCGTTGCGCGTGGGCAGAACGCAGTCGAACATATCCACCCCCCGGGCTACGCATTCCAGCAGGTTGGCCGGGGTGCCCACTCCCATTAAGTAACGGGGTTTTCCCGCGGGAAGTATTCCGCACACCAGCTCGGTAGTGGCATACAGATCGGGGGTCGGCTCGCCTACACTAAGCCCGCCGATGGCGTTGCCGGCCCGTTCCTTGCCGCACACATATTCGGCCGAAGCGATGCGCAGATCCCGGAAGGTACTGCCTTGCACAATGGGAAACAGGGTTTGGACGTAGCCGTAGGGATCGCTTCCGGCATCGAAATGGGCACAGCAGCGATCCAGCCAGCGGTGGGTGAGTTCCATCGACTGTTTGGCATATTCGTACGAACAGGGGTAAGGGGGGCATTCGTCAAACGCCATGAGGATGTCCGCCCCGATCTGCCGCTGAATATCCATGACCCCTTCCGGGCTGAAGGTGTGCGTGGAGCCGTCGATGTGAGACTGAAAGGTGACCCCTTCCTCATCGATGGTGCGCTTGTGACTCAGGGAGTACACCTGATAGCCTCCGCTGTCGGTGAGTATGGGCCGTTGCCATTGGTTGAAGCGATGCAGGCCACCGGCTTTTTGCAGAATGTCGATGCCCGGCCGGAGATATAAGTGATAGGTGTTGCCCAGAATGATCTGCGCACCGATCACGTCCTCCAGTTCGTGCTGGTGCACGGCTTTCACGGTGCCCAGGGTGCCCACCGGCATGAAGATAGGCGTCTCTATGGGACCGTGGCCGGTGGTAAGCCGTCCGGCCCGGGCTCGGCTTTGGGCATCGGTATGTTGGAGTTCGAAGGAATACAAGCCGTTGAATTTTTCGAGCGAGCAAAGATACGCCAACCCGCACGGGCGATGGAGGCTAGGCCAGCTGCAGCCGCTTGCTGTCCAGTTTGAGCAGCACGGCCAGCATGATGGTAAAGCCCAGCAGCGAAGAACCGCCCTTACTCAGGAAGGGCAGGGGAATGCCGATGATCGGCACCAGCCCCATCGTCATGCCGATGTTGATGAAAAAGTGGATAAACAAAATGCCGGCAATGCCGTAGGCATAGTATCGGGAGAAAGCGGCGCGCTGCCGCTCGGCCAGGATCGTGATGCGGATGAGGAGCAGCAGGTACAGGCAGATCACGATGGTGCTTCCGATGAAGCCGTGCTCCTCACCCACCGTGCAAAAGATGAAATCGGTGCTCTGCTCGGGCACGTGCTTGAGCTTGGTCATGGTGCCTTCGAATATTCCTTTTCCGGTCAGGCCCCCCGAGCCTATGGCAGTCTGAGACTGGAGCAGGTTGTAGAGGGAGCCCTGCTCGCTGCATCGCTCGGGATGCAGCCACACATTGATGCGATCCTGTTGGTGGGGTTTTAGCGCCTGGTTGAAGAGGTATTGGGAAAGGGCCGCCACGCCTATGCCCCAGCCTGCCACCAGGGCCACCAGGAGGCCCAGGCGAAGTTTGTTTTGGCGGTACATGAGCAGCGCTAACAGACCGAAAAGCACCCCCGTAGCCAGAAGGATCTCGTTCAGGTATTGCGGAGCGACCCAGTAGATCGCAGCACCTCCGGCCCCCATGATTCCCGTAGCCCACAGCGCTTGCCGGCGACGGGCTTGCTGGTAAGCCAGGAGGAGAATGCCTGCGAAAAGGAGCACGGAGGCGATGAGGGGAGTATTTTCCCAGATCAGGCCGGCCAGCAGGGCACCCAGCGTGAAAAAGCCGAACGCATACCAGGCTGGATTGAGTCCGGACCGGTAGAGCACCAGCAGAAAGGCCAGAAATACCAGGGCTGATCCCGCATCGGGTTGAAGGAGGATCAGCAGCATGGGGATGCCCAGGATCGCAAGTGCCAGCAGGGCATCGCCAGGAACCGACACCTTGGTCTTGAAACGGCTCAGGTAGGCCGCCATGGCCAGTGCGGTGCCAAACTTGGCCAGTTCTGACGGTTGAAAGGATACGCCCCCCAGGACAAACCAGGACTTCGATCCCTTGATGGTCGTACCCACCAGCAGTACAGCAATGAGCAGCGAAACCGCCAGCCCGTAAATGGGGTAGGCAGCGCGCATCCAAAAGCGCGATTGTATGCCAAAGACCGCAAAAAACGTCGCGAGGCTGATGCCGATCCAGATGGTCTGCTTTCCGATCGGAGCGCTGAAGAAGCGTTGCCAGATATCCGGTTCATACCCCACCGACAGCACCATGGTCCAGCCTATGGCCACCAGGGCCAGATAGATGGAAAATGTGAGCCGGTCGGTTTTCTCCAGTCCGGAGGACGTTCGTTTGCGCATAGCCGGGCACCTTGAACGCAGGGGTAGCAGTACTGCGTGAAGGGGTTCAGTAGTCGTTCAGTAATTCCTGCGGCCGGATCTGCTGATCCTTGGCGAGGTATGCGCCCGGATAGTCCTGCTGAATGAGGTGCAGTACCCGGATGGCATCCAGTTTGTGCGCAAAGGCGCCGGCCTGCAGCTTGTAGTAGGGTTTGTCGTGGGTCCAGTCTGCGGGAATATAGGGAAACCGATAGCGAAATTCGCGCAGGGTGCTTTCCACTTTCATCCGGTCGGTGGTCGAGATCACCTGAATGCGCCAGCCTTCCACGTAGTCGCGGCTTTTATTGGTCTCCACAAACTGGCGCACCAGTTTTCGCACCGCTTCGTCGTAGTTGATCTCAATATTGTTCTGGGATCGGGCTGTCGTACAGGCCAGGCCAAAACCAAGGAGCAGTACCCACATCTTTACCATGCGTCTTGCATTTGGTACAAATATAGAGATAGTCCCGGACAGCACAGGCGTATTGCACCGGGTTCGGAAGGCTGCATCGGAGGCCGGCGCGGGGCGTTCCGTAGATCATCAGTCGGACACCAGGCCCTGCTCCTGCATGATGCGCACGCTGGCCGAACTGCCCAGGCGGGCGGCCCCGGCATCCAGCAGGCGCTGGGCTTCCTCGGCGGTGCGTATGCCGCCCGAGGCTTTCACCTTGATCGAGGGGCCTACCAGCCGAACCAATTGCTCTACCATTTGGGGGGTCGCCCCATTGTGCATGCCGGTGGAGGTCTTGACGAAGTCCACTTCGAAGTCGGAGCAGATCCGGCAGGCTTCCTCCAGTTCCTTCGGGTGGAGCAGCCCCGCTTCCAGGATGACTTTGATTTTTTTGCCCTTGAGGTGCGTGGCCATGGTCATGCTGTCGATATCATTGCGCACCGCATTGAGGTGGCCGGATTTCAGCGCGGCAATATTGAGTACGACATCCAGTTCATCGGCGCCGTCGGAGATGATCTTTTTAATTTCTTCCACTTTGGCAGCAGTGGGGGTGTAGCCCATGGGAAAACCGGCTACGGAAACCACCTGCACGCCGCTGTCCTTCAGCTCCTGAACGGCTTCGGCCACGAAGTAGGGCGGTATGCAGACGGCGTGAAACCCGTATTGCTTGGCTTCCCGGCATAGGTTATGGACGTCGGTCAGCGTCAAATCCGGGCGCAGCAAAGTATGGTCGAAATAACCTGCTAGGCTCATGGGGTTATTGTTTTTGCGTTGTGCTTGTTCAGGCCGGAGACGATCTGCGCTGAGTGCAGGTTTAGCTGGCAATATAGGGTAAAATAGCGGGATGGTTTAGGGGAAAGGCCCGCAAAAGACAGTTCTTGATGCCTGTTGTCCCTGGCCTGGCCCCGGAAAATCAGCCGCGTCCGTGACAGTGCTTGTATTTCTTCCCACTCCCGCAGGGGCAGGGGTCGTTGCGGCCCACTTTTTTCTCCTGCCGCACGACGGTTTGCGGTTTGCTGCGCCGGCGACTCACCCCTTCGGCGGCTGCGCGGGCAGCCTGTTCTTCGGGCGTGCGGTTGGTGCGCACCTTGCTCATATCGGTGCGCTGCTCGCGGGCTTCTTCCAGGCTGCGGCCGTCGGGCAATACCAGGGTACCCTTGGCCAGGTAGGAGGTCACATCCTGGTTGATCTGGTGGATGAGGTTCTCAAAGAGGTTGTAGGCCTCCATTTTGTACACCACCAGGGGATCCTTCTGTTCGAAGGAGGCCGCCTGAGAAGACTCTTTCAGTTCGTCCATACTGCGCAGGTGCTCCTTCCACTTGTCGTCGATAATGGACAGGGTCACGGCCTTCTCGATATCGCGGGTGATGGTGCGGCCGCTGGATTCCACGGCCCGGGCAATGTCGGCGGTGATGGCCAGGGGGCGTTCCCGCCCGTCGCTGAAAGGGATGAGAATGCGCTTGTAGTGGCCCTGGGTGTCGTGTACGCGCTGGATTTCCGGCATCAGGGTTTCGCTCACCTGTTGAAACTTGCGGTGATAGGCCTCGTAAAACTGCTCCTCGATGCGTTGCATGATCTCATCCTCCGGGTTTTTTCCGAAGTCGATGGGATCCATCTGGAAATCCATGCCGAGTTGCCGCAGGGCGTCCTGGCGGAAGGACTCGAAATCACCCTCTTGCCGGTGGGCGAGGAACAGGTCTTCCAGCATACCGCGGAACATGTTGTTGAGGTCCACCGAAAGCCGCTCGCCGGAGAGGGCGTTCTTGCGTTTTTTGTAAATGGCCTCCCGCTGGATATTCATCACGTCATCGTATTCCAGCAGGCGCTTGCGAATGCCGAAGTTGTTTTCCTCTACCTTTTTCTGGGCCCGCTCGATGGATTTGGTGACCATGGAGTGCTGGATCACCTCGCCCTCCTGGTGGCCCATGCGGTCCATGAGTTTGGCGATGCGTTCGCTTTGGAAGAGGCGCATGAGGTTGTCTTCCAGCGAGACGTAGAACTGCGAACTGCCGGGGTCGCCCTGGCGACCGGCGCGACCGCGCAGCTGGCGATCCACCCGGCGGGAGTCGTGCCGCTCCGTGCCGATGATGGCCAGGCCGCCGGCTTTGCGCACCTGGTCGGAGATCTTGATATCCGTACCGCGGCCGGCCATGTTGGTGGCGATGGTCACCTTGCCGGGGCGGCCGGCTTCGGCTACGATCTCGGCCTCGCGCTGGTGCTGCTTGGCGTTGAGCACATTGTGATCGAGGCCGCGCAGCTTGAGCATGCGGCTGAGCTTTTCGGACACGTCCACCGAAGTGGTGCCCACCAGGACGGGGCGTCCGGCCTCGGTGAGTTCCACGATTTCGTCGATGACAGCATTGAACTTTTCGCGGGCCGTCTTGAATACGAGGTCGTCGCGATCATCCCGGATGATGGGTCTGTTGGTGGGAATGACCACCACGTCCAGCTTGTAGATCTCCCAGAATTCGCCCGCTTCCGTTTCGGCCGTACCGGTCATGCCGGCCAGCTTGTGGTACATGCGGAAGTAGTTCTGCAGCGTAACCGTGGCGTAGGTCTGGGTGATGTCCCCCACTTTCACGTTCTCCTTGGCTTCCAGGGCCTGGTGCAGGCCGTCGGAATAGCGGCGGCCTTCCATCATGCGGCCCGTTTGCTCGTCCACGATCTTCACCTGCCCGTCAATGACCACGTATTCCTCATCCCGCTCAAAGAGGGTGTAGGCCTTCAGCAGCTGATTGATGGAGTGCAGGCGCCGCGATTTCACGGCAAAGTCCTGGGAGAGCTGGGTCTTGGATTCGGTCTTTTCCTCGGCCGAAAGGTCTTCGTCGTTTTCGATTTCCACCATGCGCGTGGCGATGTCGGGCATGATGAAGAAGTTGGGATCCTCATTGCCGCGGGCCAGGTACTCCGCGCCCAGTTCGGTGAGTTCCACCTGGCGGTTCTTCTCGTCGATGGTGAAGTAGAGGGGCTCGTCTACCAGGTGCATGTTCTTGTTTTGCTCCTGCATGTAGAAGTTTTCGCTCTTCTGCAGCAGCACCCGCACCCCGTCTTGGCTGAGGAATTTGATCAGGGGGCGGTATTTGGGCAAGGCGCGGTAGGCGCGCAGCAGGGCCATGCCGGCCTCGCCTTCCTGGTAGCCCAACTCGCCTTCCTCGAAGAGTTTTTTGGCTTCCGCCAGGTATTTGGTGGCCAGCTGGCGCTGAGCGGCGATGAGCTTTTCCACCTGGGGGCGCAGCTGAATGTACTCCTGGTCTTCGGTACCCTGAGGCACGGGACCGGAAATGATCAGAGGCGTTCGGGCGTCGTCGATGAGTACGGAGTCCACCTCGTCCACCATGGTAAAGTGGTGCCGGCGCTGTACCATCTCGTCCATGGAGCGCACCATGTTGTCGCGCAGGTAGTCGAAGCCGAACTCGTTGTTGGTGCCGTAGGTGAT
>JAJDFU010000327.1 GCA_020528935.1 Saprospiraceae bacterium
ACCTCACCCACGATGTGCGCGTGCCGCTGGTTTCGGCCACCGGCAGCGTGCGCATGGGCAAGATCGTGGGCGCTCAGGTGGCTTCCCGCCTGGGCAAGACCATTCTGGAACTGGGCGGCAACAACGGCATCATCGTAGCGCCCAGCGCCGATATGAACCTGGTGCTCACTGCTGCGGTCTTTGGCGCCGTGGGCACGGCGGGTCAGCGCTGCACCTCTACCCGCCGGCTCATCGTACAGGAAGCAGTGTACGACGAGCTGAAACAAAAGCTGGTCCATGCCTACCAGCAGCTTCGCATCGGCAACCCCCTGGACCCGAATGTGCACGTGGGCCCGCTGATCGATACCGAGGCCGTGGAAAACTACCTGGCCGCTCTGGACAAGATCCGCGAGCAGGGCGGAAAGCTCCTGGTAGAAGGCGGCGTGCTGGAAGGCGAGGGCTACGAGACGGGCTGCTATGTGAAGCCCTGCATAGCCGAAGTGGAAAACAGCATGAACATCGTACAGGAAGAAACCTTTGCGCCCATCCTCTACCTGATTCGGTACAGTAGCCTGGAGGATGCTATTGCCAAACACAACGGCGTACCTCAGGGCCTCAGCTCAGCCATTATGACCAACGACCTGCGCGAAGCCGAACGCTTCCTTTCGGCAGCCGGCTCGGATTGTGGTATTGCCAATGTGAACATCGGTACCAGCGGTGCAGAGATCGGGGGTGCTTTCGGGGGAGAGAAGGAAACAGGAGGCGGCCGGGAAAGCGGCTCCGATGCATGGAAAGCCTACATGCGCCGACAAACCACTACGATCAACTACAGCGCGGACCTGCCCCTGGCTCAGGGTATAACGTTCGACCTGACGTAAGAGCGGGAAAAGGATCAGTCGATCCAGTTTTTGCGCCGGCGAGCTTCCTGCAGGAAATCGCTCACATCCGCTTCGATGAGAAGGCGATGGATGAGGTCGCCGCCGAAAAGCACAATGAGCCCGCTTCCCATGAGGCTCAGGCGGGTTGTTTCTACCAGCCCGGCATAGCCGGGATAGAAATTGCGAACGACCAGCACCTCAACTGCAATGACCAGCGCAGCCAGCATGAAGAGCAGCACGCTCAGCGCCTTGCTCTGGCGGAGCAGCCGGGGACGCTGAACGCGCCGGCACTTTTTCAAAAACTGAGCGGCATCGGCATAGGCGGGATTAATGCGCAGCAACTCCATCAGTACGAATTCGGCCTGCTCGTATTCCAGGAGCTGAAAATGGGAAGCAGCCTTGCGAAAAAGCATTTTCTGGAATACATCCTCTCCTTTGTAGAAGCGGATATTGTGTTCCATGATCTCCTCGATGACGCGATCGATCTGATGCAGGTGTTTGCGGTAGGCACCTACCTCAAAAAGGGCTGATACATAACTTTCCAGCAATTCAAAGCGCTCCTCCTCATAGATGTACTCCAGCTCCGATTCATGCCCCTCTACGAATCGAATGATCTGGTGGTACGAGCCGGGCTCGATCTCCATAAACTCCCGATAGAGCTGGGATGGATATGTGGCAGTGTGCTGGGTCATGTCGGAGAATGCAGAGCGTACAGTACCGGTTTGCTGGGACTGACGTCCAACTCAAAGCTGTTGATTTGGAGGTTCAGTAAATATAAGCCATCTGGGATGGAATTGTTTACGAAAATGAGCTCCGTTATGGTTGCTTTTGTGCGAACGGCTTCGGGATACTGCCAAAAAGCGTGATGGGCCAACAGTTTTCCTTCGTCTTCCTCCCGGTCCACACTGGGTAAATCGATAAGCAAGTGTTCAATGCCCGCATCCACCATCCAGCGGGCTGCCTCCGGATCCAGATAAGGCGGATTGGTACCCGAGTATTGCCTGCGCAGCTTGAGCTCGTCATTGGGAAGGGTGCGTATGGCGAGCGCCGGGGTAGCAGGCATGCCGTCCAGGGCCTCAGTTACCTGTTCGCGGAAGATGACCCGGTCGCCGGTCGCTGTGCGTCGCGGATAGACGGAAACGAGGCAAAGGGGAAAGTGAAACTGCCGCAGGGTCCGGTGGATCGTGTAGGGCTCGCCGCTGATGTGCCCCACGCATTCCGTATGGGTGCCGTTGCCGTGTGGATTGATGCGCACATTCATGAAGTTGAGCGGACCGCCGAGGCGGGTGGATCCGACAAAACCTCCCTCCCGGACGGGTATGAATTCTACGGGAGGCGCATAAAAACAATTGACGGCATCCGTTCCTTCCACGATCGGAATGGAAATGTCCAGAGGCCGGCCGAGATCGGCATCGAAGGCCTTGCCGGCTAGTTGAAGGCGCGTTCTCATGAGGGCAAGATAATACCGTTTAAAAAATGAAAAGCCGCCTACCGGCAACGAAGTGGTTGGGAGTACCAAACCATTTCGAGTCGAGGGTGTGCGCGCGCGAAAAGGTTTGAGCGCGCCCAAAGCTTGCTGCCGAATTGCAAAGCATTGGAAATCGATTTTTTGTGATGGCTATCCGTTTTTCCCGGACCATTGCAACATTTTGTGTGCCCCAATTTGGGCACGGATAATAATACCGTATAACAACGTGAGGTTGGAGGTCGAGTTGTTCGTTAAATGGCTGAATGTGAGAACCTCAC
>JAJDFU010000188.1 GCA_020528935.1 Saprospiraceae bacterium
GCTTCGTCAGTATTATCCTGACGATCCTGCGGATGTCAGCACTAAAGACCCTGACGATAAGTGACTGAAAACAAGCGCTTGTTTTCAGCCACTTATCGTCATTATTCACGGTAATCCGTGAATAATTCGGGTTAACTTGCTCAAAAAGTTATGCCGGCTTGTATTTTGTGGTTGTGGAGCGGTTTTATCGCGGCGTTTGGTGTTTCGCAGAAGGGCACCCTCGTAGTCGAGGTCAGCAATGTCGAAGAGCCTGCCGGTATGGTATGGGTGGGCTTGTACGATGCTCCCGATCATTTCCTGGACAAGGAGAAAGCGGTGCTGAAGGGGATTCGCATCCAGGCGCAGGGCACCCTGTCCATACCTGTGCGCGAACTGCCTTTCGGGCGCTATGCCGTGGCCGTTTTTCACGACCGCAACAACAACGGGGTACTGGATCAGAATTTTTTCGGTATTCCCAAGGAACCCTTCGCGTTCTCCCGGCCTGCTCCCTCCAGGTGGCGTCTTCCGCGCTTTGAAGAGGTAGCCTTCACCTTCGACAAAGCGGAACAGGTTCTGCACACTTCGCTCAAGCCTTGGCGTAAACACTAGCCCGGCTTATTTGCCGAATGTTCCGGCTTAGAATCTGTCCCTGCTGTCCTTAAAGGCCTGCTGGAGTTCTTTGAAGTCGAGCTTTCCCGGGCTGCATTTGAGGTAGTCAACAATCACCAGTGCTTTTTTCAAGCGCGTATCCGAGGTTTTGGGTTTGCCGACCAGGTGAATGAGGGCGCGCTGTTTGCCCGGTGTAAGCTCGTGAAAATAGCGGCTGCCCTCGTCGTCCATTTCCAGTAGGGCACCCAGCTCTTCCGGCATGGGCATGCCGTATTTACTATGGTCCCGAACCAAGTCGACCTGCATTTCATCTCCAATGCGCAGCCTCAGCTTTTTGCGCAGCTCCTTATTGACGAGAATGTAATAGGTGCCGTCGCCTTTGGGCATGAGTGCGCAGTGGAAGCTCGCTTGTCCGTTGAGCGTACAGATTACGCGTCGATTGCCATCCGCCAGGAATACCTGGGCCGCATCGTCCGGTACGTCGATGTGATAGCCCCAGAGGTTGGAGCGAAAGTCGTCCAGGTAAGCCGTGAATCGCGCGTCCTTCTTCATTGGGTCTCCGTCAGATTTGCGCTTCCATTTGCACGGCCTGGTTGAGGTAATCCCGGAAGGGTTTCATGTATTCGTAGGTGCGTACCAGCTTATCCATAAAGTTCTTGGCCATCGCGTCGGAGCGGGAGAAGGTCCGGGCCGTAGCAAAGCTCTTGAGCCGAAGCAGGTCGATGTGGCGGTGGTCCTGCGTGTAGCCCTGGGGGGCGGTTTTCAACTGCTCGGCTTCCATCAGGCCGCCGAAGATGCTTTTGAAATCCGGGGCTTCGACGATCTCGCGCAGCCGCTCCCCATCGTAATCAATGGCGGCGCGTATCTTTTTGAGTACAGCATTCGGCGGCCGGTAAAAGCCACCTCCGACAAAGTTGCCGCTCAGACCGATGTGCACATAAAAGGCACTGGCGTTCTTTGCGCCCTCCAGGTCGGCCGAAAAGTGATCCTTATAGGTGGGCTTGTTGGGGTGGTAGAGTAGATTGTTGTTGATGCGATTCATCGCTTCGCGGCCGGGCATACCCAGATAGCCGGGGTCTACGGCCTTGATGCGCTGATTGAGCCCATCGAGGAAGTCGATGAAGGCTTCTCGAAGCTGCTTATACCGGCTTCGGTTTTCGTCCATCCATTCCTTGTGGTTGTTCTGTTGGAGCTCTTCCAGAAAGGCGAAAAGGGCTTGCATGTCCATTGGACCGGAAGTTTGTAAAACAACCTGGCTTGCCGGCAAATGGTTGTTGGGCAGCGGGCGGAAATCCCGGTCCGGATACAACCATTTCGTCCTGGGCTGTTTTCCTTAGTATATTGTAAATTGCGAATTTTCGCAGGATAAATTCTCAAAAGTCATGAAAAGAGTATCGTTTTTCCTTGTTTGTACCCTGGTTTTTGGTTTTTCTCTGGGGTTGATGGCCCAGGAAGAAACTCCTTCGGCGGCCTCCTTGTACAACGACGGCTTGAGTAACCTCAAGGCCAAAGACTACGAAGCCGCTCTGGGCTTGTTTGAACAAGCTCTGGAAACCGCGGATCCCGAAGCCGATGAGCAAGTGGTCAAGTTGGCCAAGCGCAACGGCGCCATCGCGGCCTATTACGTCGCTACCGAGCAGCGCAAAGGAGAAGAGTTTGAAGCGGCCGCAGGTACCTATCAGAAAGGCATCGATATGGCGCCAAACTTTTACGCCAACCACATGGGCCTTGGTCAGGCCCTGGAAGGAGCCGACAAGCCGGAGGAAGCGCTGACCGCTTTCCTGAAAGCCGCTGACCTGGCTGAAAAGACCAAAAAAGCCGATAAGGCCGAGAAGGTGTACAGCAAATCCGAAGCCATGATCGCCAAGGCGTACGTGGCCAAGGACTGGGATCGCACGCAGCGCATGGCCAACACCTTTCTGGCCCAAAAAGAAACGGCCGATGTGCACTACTACCTCTCCGGCGCGCTGCGCAAGAGCAATGTGACGGACAAGGCCATCGAACATGCC
>JAJDFU010000647.1 GCA_020528935.1 Saprospiraceae bacterium
CCCTTGCAATTTGCAGTGCCATCTTCCGGGCCACACGAAATCTGGCAAGAACCCCCAATAACGGCTTCTGCCTTACAAGATGACTTTCGTGCCTGAAGAGGCTCCTCAGATAAAAAAACAGAGTCGTCGCTGCAAGCGTAAACGGACACAAGAAAAAAAACAAAAAGGATTGAATTTTTCATAGCTCTAGATTTTGTTAGTTATTTCCCTACTTCTTTTTCAAGGAGTTTCGGAATGCCTCCTATTTCGATGAAGTACCATTGACAAACTCATTAAATAAACTTGATTGGCATCAATTGGTATAATAATCGAAACAACTTCAAAATGTAAAATAAAAGAGACTCTATCAAGATTTTTACCCATGTTTACCCATGTTTACCCATATTTACCCGGAAGTCGAGCTAAGAGCCTATTTTGACTTCACCTTTTAGGCTGTACTTGCCAAATTTCTTATGCGCTCCGCGCCCTGCCGAATTTATTCGGTAAAGGAATCCGCCGAACCCAAAACCCGACTTCTACCTGACAACTGTTATCTGATTTGCTTGAATAATAGATGCTGAATTCATTTAAGCTATGAGACTCGGATAAGAGTCCTTCTGCGGTCACCTGTAGCCGGCTGCTGTAACGAGCCGGGGCCCTTTTTGCAGCAGGAGAGCCTCGATAGCTTCCTTCACACGAACAGCGTGTTGCAGCGATGGGCTTCATACATCCTGAATAACCCGGTGAAAGCCGGGCTGGTAACCAATGGGCAGGTATTTCCGCATACGAATGTGCCGGAGGAAATGGTGCTATGAGCGCCCCCCGGGCAGAGGCCGAATTCGTATTGTGGGTTTGGCGAGTTCGCGCGAGCGAGCGGCCAAAGCCAAATGAATTCGGCGGTTACCGTGCAACTATAAGGAAGGTTATGCGCACATATATCATCCGGCGGCTGAGCCTTGGGCGCCCAGGCTGGTCATTGTGCTGGTACCCCAGGTCTTATTGCTGGAGGTGTTTGCCCTGCGGCAACTCCTTGGGCTGAAGCGGTACCTGAAGCGGCACCGGCCGGCGGCATCCTTTGGCCAGTTCACAGGAAATCCTGCCGGCGAGCCGGCGAGATCTCAGGGCCGCCTTCATCGGACTGTGCCCCGGATTTGACAGCTACTGCTTATCTTCATTTTCATGACGGAATCAGGCAGTTTGCTTTTTACCCCTTTCCAACTCGGTCCCCTGCACCTCCGCAACCGGGCAGTGCGGGCAGCGGCCTTCGAGGGCATGTGCCCGGGCCATGCGCCCTCGGAGGCCCTGCTGGACTACCACCGCGCGGTGGCGGCCGGCGGCGTGGGCATGACGACGGTGGCCTACGCCGCCGTTGATCGCAGCGGGCTTTCCTTTCCGCATCAGTTGTGGCTGCGCAAGGAGGTCGTGCCCGGCCTTCGCCGCCTTACGGATGCCGTACACCGGGAAGGGGCTGCCTGCTCCATCCAGCTGGGCCACTGCGGCAATATGGCCAAGGCGGCGGTGACGGGCCGCCGGCCTGTGGCTCCGTCCGCGCGAATCAACCTCTACGGTCCCAACTGGCCCCGCGCCATGCGCGAGCCCGAGATCCGGGAAATGGCCGGTGCTTTCGGGCGGGCCGTACGTCTGGCCAGGGAAGCGGGCTTCGATGCCGTGGAAGTGCATGCCGGGCACGGCTACCTCATCAGTCAATTCCTTTCGCCCTACACCAATCGACGCACCGACCGCTACGGCGGCTCCCTGGAAAATCGATCCCGCTTCCTGCGCCTGGTCATGGAGGAGGTGCGCCGGGCTGCCGAAGGCGACCTGGCCGTTTTGGTCAAGATGAACATGCGCGACGGCTTCCCGGGAGGCATGGAACGGGAGGAATCCCTGGAAATAGCCCGCATGCTCGAAAGCTGGGGCGCAGATGCCCTGGTGCTCAGCGGTGGTTTTGTGAGTAAAGCCCCGATGTATATTTTGCGGGGCGCCATGCCGGTTGGGGTGCTCGCCCATTTCATGGAGAACCCGCTGATGAAGGGATTCGTACGCCTGTTTGGCTCGAATTTGATCCGCCCCTACCCCTTTGAAGAAGCCTATTTCCTGGCGGATGCCCTCCGGTTCCGCCGGGCCGTGGACCTGCCCCTGGTGTATGTGGGCGGCCTGGTGTCTCGCGAGAAGATCGATCAGGTACTCGGGCAGGGCTTCGAACTGGTGGCGATGGCCCGGGCGCTCATTCAGGATCCGCTCTTCCTGCGCAAGTTGCTGCACCGGGAACTATCGCGCTCCGGTTGCGACACCTGCAACTATTGCATTGCCGTGATGTACACCCATCCGGTAGCCTGCGCGCAGAACGAAGCGCTGAGTGCGGAGGTCCGGGAGATGCTCTACCGCAGGTGAAAGCCGCAGGCGCATACGCATTGGTGACGGGCGCTTCGTCCGGGATCGGCCGGCACCTTTCGAAAGAACTGGCCCGGCGCGGCTACGGCATCGTAGCGGTGAGTGATCAGGGGCCCCAACTGCAAGAGCTGAAAGCGGAAGTGGAAGCCCGCTTTGCCGTTCCGGTCGAAACCCTGTGCCTCAACCTGGCCCGGGCAACTGCGGCCGGGCAGGTGTTCGATCATTGTGTATCCAGGGGCCTGACCGTAGAGGTGCTGGTCAACAATGCCGGTATGCTCCTCTTTGGAGAAGCCGTGTACGTGGAGGTGGCGCGGGCGTCCGATATCCTGCAGTTGCACATGAACACGCCGGCCCTGCTCTGCCGGCTATTCGGCGAAGCCATGCAAAAGCGGGGCCGGGGATACATCCTCAATGTCTCTTCCATTTCGGCGGTCATGCCCTACCCCATCATTTCGCTCTACGGGCCGTCCAAAACCTTTCTGCGGTACTTCAGCCGTGCGCTTCGGGCCGAGCTGAAGCCGCAGGGGGTGCAGGTGTGCTGCCTGCTGCCGGGAGCTACAGCCACCGCCCTGTACGACGGGCAGGGGGTCAATGTGTCGCTGGCCCGCAAGCTGGGGGTCATGGGAGAGGCCGAGGCGGTGGCCCGGACCGGATTGAAGGCCTTGTTCGCCGGGCGGGCGGAATCCATTCCGGGGCTGCTCAACAAGCTGGCCGTGTATGTCTTGCCCGGGTTGCCGGATCCGGTGGTGCGGTGGGTGTACGGCCGGTGGGGAAAAGGAGGGGAATAATACCGGTTGGACAAGGAAGGGTTTTGGAGTCCTAAACCACTTCGAGTCGAGTTTCCAGGATAAAATGCCAGCCGAAAAAGGTCATTTTATCCTGGAAATACAACAATTTAACCCGTGAGCTTGGGGTTGGGCCGGTCGCTAAATGGCAAAACCTTCCGTGGAAGGCACCCGCAGTTAGGGTCGATCCGATCCTTCCACCCAATTTTCATGGTCAATGCAGGTAAAAGGTAAATGGTGGTAAGACATGCTGTAACCGCTGCCGAACGGACGGGACAGTTCTCACCGCTGAATGCCACTGAGCTGGGGCGGGGCGGAAAACTGAACATCCGTCCTAGCTTCCCGTTTTATGTACAGAACTGAAAATCAAACACTAAGGATGAAATCGATTGCATGGAAGTACGGCCTGTGGATGGCCGCCGGATTTACGGGTTTGTTCCTGCTCATGTACAGTGCAGGTGTTGCCCACAATTACAATCTGCGAATACTCAACAGCGTCATCCACATCGGACTGCTGTACGGAGCCATCAGCGCCTACCGCGAACACACCCCCGACAAAGTGGGCAATTACGTTTCCGGCGTGGCCATGGGCATGTACAGCTCTGTGATCGGGGTGCTCATTTTTACCCTGTTCATGGGCCTATTTCTCGGCTTTGAAGGCAATCTGATGGCTCACATCAAAGAAACGATGCCCGTGGGCCGTTACCTCAACAGCTTCACCACACCCCTCTTTATCTTCGTGGAAGGCATTGCCGTAAGCCTTATCGGTTCGTACCTCGTCACCCGCATTGTGGATGACCGCATGCCGCAGGCCGAATATCCGACCGACTAAAGAAAAAGATTTGGCGAGCGGCGGCTGAGCAAAACCCCTAAGTACTGCAGGTTTTGCAGTGTGCGTTTGAGTTGGAAGGTGGGAGTGGTTGATTGCACACGAGAACATCTCTTCAATGCTTTTGAGATTTTACTTAGAAGCTATCTCCATACTATCCTTTGAGCTACCAAAGAATCTTTTGGGATTCGGTTTCGCTACCCAAAGCGTCATGCCTGCTGCCTGCGTGCCGAAAGGCACGTAGCTTCGCGAAGCAAGGGGAAGGGGCTCCTTGCTGAATTATGCTCCGCTCTTGCGCCTCAGCGGGCACCAAAATATCTTCTTTTCGCCATCAAAAACGTTTTTGAGTGAGATGGCTTCTACTCAATATTCAATTTGTATTCCAATGCTGGGAATAATTGTGCCTTGCTGCGTGGTCAGCGATTTCAAGGCATACTGCTGCTCTGTGGGCGGTGCATCCGGATTGACGATGACCCCCTCACCTACCGGACGGCCACTCTCGTCCAGCGGACGATCCAGAATAAGAACGGTGTCCTCCACGCCGTTTCCAAACACATTTTCGATATCCAAATAGAGGTTTAAGCTCCAATTGGCGAAAAACCACTTTTTGTCCACCCGGATATCTATGGTGTTGGCCGCTTGCCGCCGCAGGGTGTTGAGGCGGTCGAAGTCGGGAATGCCCTGTCCGTTGACATCCCAATTGATGACCAATGCAGAAGCCTCCTCATCGAAAGGCGTATCCGGTAAGCCCGATTGGAAGCGCCAGTTGATCCCCACTTCCCAGTTGCGCGGAAAGCGCTTGCCGATGGCCAGGTTGGCGATGTGGCGCGCATCCCAGGAAGACGGGATGAACATGAAGTTCTTGTCTTCGAATTCGCTCCAGCCCAGGGTATAGGAAGCAATACCGTAGAACCCCTTGTACAGGCGCTGCTGGTAGAGCACTTCCAGGCCGTAGGTACGGCCGTCCGAACGGGGTATGGCCGGCTCATTGCCCACCACGCCGAAATCCCCACCCAGATTGGCCAGCGTCACGCTGTCGCGCAGCAGAAAGGGATAATCCCGGTAGCGCTTGTAGTAGCCCTCCACCGTAATCCGGGCATTGAAGTCCGTATTGAATTCCACGCCGCCCACCAAATGTGCATTGCGGATATAGCGGATCCCGTTTTCCCGGTTCACGAAAACATCCCCTTCCTTGTATCCCATCACCGTGTAGGGCGGCAGCTGGAAGTACAGGCCCGTGTTGAAGTTAAAGGCAATGCGGTTGGTGAGGCTGTAGGAAAAAGAGAAGCGGGGCGAAAACTGCTCCAGCGGATTGGTCATGGTCTCGGAGAAGGTGTTGCCGTCCAGGCGAAAACCGGCCGAAAGGGTGAGGCGATCCGACAGGAACTTGCGGCTCAGCTGGGCAAAGGCAAAGTAGAGGTGCATGTCGAAAGCCGAGGCAAAATCAATGGTTTCCGCACCTGAAGAGGTAAAAATGCGATTGAAGGTTCGGTTGTTGTACTTGCGATACTCATAGCCCAGGCCGTACAGAAGCTTGAAATCGCCAAAGCGCGAATTGTTCTCGATGCGCAGCTTGTTCTCGATCTCTTGCGACTTGTACCGGAGGATGAGGTTATCCGGCGAGCTCGCATCGTTGTTCTGGTACTTTTCGGCTTCGTTATTGAACATGCTCCGGCTCAACACAAAGGTCCAGTAGCCCCGCTCGCGGTAGCGCTTGTACACCAGGCCGGTGGTGTAGTTCCACTGGGGCGAAACGGGCAGGTTGTCGAGAAAAAACTGCTGTTCCTCGGTTTCGTTGGCGTCGGTATTGAGCCTGAACCGGACGCACGAGCACAGCCCCACGAGGGTCAGTTCATTCTAGTTGTCCAGCTTCCACTTCACCTTGGCCGACACGTCGTTGTAGGTGGCCGGGACGGGCCGCTCCAGCAGGGCGAACAGAAACTGCAGGTACGACTGCCGGGCCGAGACGATAAAAGACGCCTTTTCTCCTATGGGGCCTTCCAGGGTGAGGCCGGCATCGGTCGCACTTATGAAGAGGGTGCCGCCGAAGCGATCGTCGCGCCCGTCGCGCTGATAAAAGTTGAAGACGGAACTGAGCGCGTTGCCGCGATTGGCCGGAAAGGCACTGCTGTAAAAATCCACCTCCCGCAGCATATTCACATTCAGGATACCGACCGGCCCTCCGGAAGCGCCCTGGGTGGAAAAGTGGTTGATGGTAGGTACTTCTACCTCGTCCAGGAAAAAGCGATTCTCGTTGGGTGCTCCCCCGCGGATGATGAGGTCGTTGCGAAAGGAAGCCGTAGTGGTCACACCGGGAAGCACCTGCAACACCCGCGAGATGTCGCGGTTGCCGCCGGGGTTGCGCTGAATCTCCGTCAGGCCGATGGTGCGCAGGGATACCGGGCTCTCAGCCGTTTTCTTGAAGGGCGAAGCCTTGACTACCACCTCCTCCAGCTGAGCCGAACTTTCTTCCAGGGCAAAGTCCACGATGGTCGGCTTTGAACCCGTCACCTGGATCTCGTACTCCGTTTGCTCCTCATAACCGATGAAACTCACCCGTATATCGTACAGGCCGGGCTCCAGCCCGGTGAACTCGTACTGGCCGTCGATATCCGTGGTGGTACCCAGCCCGGTACCCACCAACAGAACGTTCGCAAAGCCGACGGGCTCGTTGCTCAGGGCATCGGTAACAGTGCCGCGAAGGACGCCATTCTGGCCGAACAGGGCTACCTGGGCCAGCAGAGCGGAGAGCAGAAAAAAGGTGCGCATGCCGTGGTTTGTCGTTGGATTCGGCAAAAAAACAGAGCGGATCGCGTTTAGTTGATGCGGAACCATCCATAGGCTTTTAAAAATAGGCCTACCGCTCGAAAAGAAGCATATTTGGCCCGAATTATTCACGGGTTCCCGTGCGTAATGACGATAAATGGCGGAAAACATGTCCATTCGCAACCCGGACCATTGCAAAATTTTGTGTGCCCAAACGGGGGCTGGATAGTTACCCTAAGAATGAGACTGGCTCATTCCTAATCGTTTGATTTTCAAATTTTTGCAACTCGACAGCCCTTTGGGCAGAAAATTCGGTGAATTTTTCGGCTTAGCACAACAAAACCCGATGCGCTTTTTATTGGCCAGCGATTCCTTCAAACACGCCCTGCCCGCCGCAGAAGCCTGCCGGGCCATGGCCGGGGGGCTGGAAGACGGTTGTGCCGAAGCCAATATCCGGCAGGTTCCCCTGGCCGATGGCGGCGAGGGCACGGCCGCCCTGCTCGCGCAGCAGGCGGGCGGCAAACTCCTGCCGGAAACCGTCCTGGATCCGCTGGGAAAACCGGTATCCGCGGCCTGGGGCTGGTGCGGCCGCCGCCGGACGGCCTAGATCGATCTGGCCTCGGCCTCCGGCCTGGAGCGGCTCGCAGCGGGTGAGCGCAATCCATTGCACACGTCGACCTTCGGCACGGGGCAGCTCATCCGGGCAGCGCTCCGCAAAGGAGCCCAAACGATCTTCCTGGGGC
>JAJDFU010000040.1 GCA_020528935.1 Saprospiraceae bacterium
CCGGTGGAGCAGGGAGCCACTGCGGAATCCGCTGAAACCACTGATCCACTGCCCTCCTGGAACGATATCGAAACGAAGACAGCCCTGACGAATTTCGTCCAAAACACAACCACCGAAGGTTCGCCCGGCTTTGTGCCCCCGGCAGAGCGCATTGCCGTGTTCGACAACGACGGCACGCTCTGGAGCGAGCAGCCGGCTTATTTCCAGCTTTTGTTCGCTATGGACCGGGTGAAGGCCATGGCCGCAGATCATCCCGAATGGAAAACGACCCAGCCGTTTCAGGCTGTCCTGGAAGGCGACATGGACGCCCTGGCTGCCGCCGGCAAAAAGGGGCTGGCCCAGCTGATGATGGCCTCCCATGCGGGCATGACCACCACGGAATTCGAAGCCGCCGTCCGCGATTGGATCACCACCGCCCGCCACCCCAAAACCGGCCGGCTGTATTCGGAGATGGTCTATCAGCCCATGCTGGAGCTGCTGGACTACCTGCGAGCCAACGGCTTCAAGACCTTCATCGTCTCCGGTGGCGGCGTCGAGTTCATGCGGGTGTTCTCAGAGCGGGTATACGGCATCCCACCGGAACAGGTGATCGGCTCCAGCATACAGACCGAATTTGTCCAGACGGAGGAGGGGCCCGTGATCCGCCGCCTGCCGGAGCTGTACTTCGTGGACGACGGTCCCGGAAAGCCGGTGGGCATCCACCGCTACATCGGCCGCCGCCCCCTGGCCGCCTTTGGCAATTCCGACGGCGACCTGCAGATGCTGCAGTGGACAGCCGCCGGGGAGGGCACTCGCTTCTGCCTGCTGGTGCACCATACCGATGCCGATCGGGAATGGGCCTACGACCGCGATTCCCACATCGGCAGGCTGGATAAGGCGCTGGACGAAGCGCAGGCTAAAGGCTGGACCGTAGTGGATATGCAGCGGGACTGGTCCGGGATTTATCCGCCCACTTCCGACGATCGGTAGACCGCTCATTCCAAACCAGAGGCTCACCCTGATTCCCTGAGCAGGCTTACATGCCTGATTTCTGTCATTGGCAAACGGGGAAGCAAGGACGACCTTTATCGAAGTTCCGGAACGGCACCGTTCTATGTGGTGATGCGGCTGTACGGCCCCCGGGATCAAGCCCTATCCGGTGATTGGGTGAACTCGCCTGCTGTGAAAGTGAAAAAAGATAGCTGATAGCCCATGAAAGATAAAACCGGAACGAACTGCTCTGTAGGGATGCCGATATGGCTGGGTATTCCTGTCCTGCTCATGGCAACCCTCTTTTCCTGCCGGTCGATGGGGCCGAAGACGATCCCCCCGGACGGGTTCAACTACAACGCGCGGATCGCTATGCAGCAAAACGAACAGCTCCTGCTCAACATCGTCCGCCTGCGGTATGGAGAAGTGCCGCTCTTCCTTCAAGTCAGCTCCATGATCAACCAATACAGCCGGAGTGCGGTGGCCGGTGCCAGCGGAGTGGATCTGTTGAACATGCCGGCGGCAGGAGCCAACGTCAGCGGCATCTGGGCCGACCGGCCCACGATCACCTATACCCCCATGAGCGGCAAGGCCTATTCGCAAAGCCTGCTCAAGCCCCTGCCGCCCGAGGCCGTCTTTTTTCTGATCCAGTCCGGCTGGTCGCCCACCCGCATGCTGCGGCTGACGACCAGCTCCATCAACGGACTGAAGAATGAGACCAGTCTCCCCTACGGACGACGAGCGGCGGACCCCGGCTTTGTCCGGTTGATGAGCCTGATGACCGAGCTACAGCGAGCCGATGCGCTTGCCGTGAAGATCGTGGGACCCGATGCCGAGCCGGCCATTGAAATGTTCTTTCCCGAACGGGCGGTGGCAGACTCGATCCGCAATGCGATCACCCAATTCAAGCAGCTGCTCAAGCTGGCCCCGGATCAGAACAGCTTTCCCGTTCGGTACGGCGTGGTCCAGGAAAGCCCGGGAGAGATCGTCATTCAGACGCATTCCATGCTGGAGATCTTAACGCATATCAGCTGGTATATCGAGGTGCCCGAGGACCATGTCCGGGATGGGCGAACCCTGCCCACCTTCCAGCCGAGCGGAGCCCCCCTCTTGCGCATACGCGCCTCCAGGAGCCAACCCGGTGGAGGCTTTATCGCCATAAAAAGGCGCGACCACTGGTATGCCATCGACGACCGGGACCTCGAATCCAAGACCACCTTCGGAGTGATTCAAACCCTCCTGAGCCTCGCCAGGGACGGCAGCCAGGCCGTAACGCCCCTGATCTCGATCGGCAACTGAGCCTGGATCCTATCAATGCCCGGTTTTCGCATCTTCAACAGTAGCAGATCGTAAACATTACGGTAGAAGGCTGTTTTCCTTTCCGTCGCCTACACGATGACCGATTGTAGAATTTATTCTACATTACCCCCATACGTACTGCGCTAGTTTTGTGTGTACTTCGATCCTTCGCATGGCAGGATGAACGCTCCTCTGATGCGATGGCGCCGACAGCCTATTCCTTTTGAGAGGTGGACTCCCCGGGGGCTCCATTTCCAAAGGGAAAATGATTCTTATACCGTTTCAAGTATGAAATGACCTGTCCTGCTTTAAAATAGGTTGGATGCAGA
>JAJDFU010000469.1 GCA_020528935.1 Saprospiraceae bacterium
TTTTAGGACTTGAAAAAGCGGCCGTTGGTCTGGGCGCGCAGCGACAGGCGCTGGCCGTCGCCCATGGGCAGGGGCTTCCAGGCTTTGCCGTTGAAGATGTTGCGCAGGGAGAAGTTGTTGAAAGACACCCCCAGGGTGCCGATCACGCCCCGGCCGCCGCCGCCCCAGCCGGCGGAGAGTTCCAGCTGGTCGCTCGGTTTTTCTTCCACCTGGTACTCGATGTCCACGGTGCCGCGCTGCGGATTGACCGGAGTGTTGATGTTCATGGTCTCGGGATTGAAGTAGTTGAGCGCCATGAGTTGCCGCTGGGAGCGGATGATGTCGGAGCGGCTGAACTTCTCGCCGGGCAGGGTGCGCAGTTCGCGGCGGATGACGTGCTCGTGCGTGCGGTCGTTGCCGGCGATCTCCACCTTGTCAATGGTAGCCTGCGGCCCTTCGAAGATGCGCATTTCCAGATCGATGGAGTCACCCACTACGGCCACCTCCACGGGGTTTACCTGAAAGAAAAGGTAGCCGTTGTCCAGATAGAGGCTGCTCACGTCGCGGCCGTCCTGGCTGAAACGCAGGCGGGTTTCCAGCAGTTCCTGGTTGTACACGTCGCCGGCCTCGATGCCCAACACCTGTTGCAGGGTCTCGTCGGAATAAATGGAGTTGCCCTTCCATTCGATCTCCCGGAAGTGATATTGATTGCCCTCAAAGAGGTCAATGCGAATGTGCAGCAAGCCGCGTCGGTCGCGCCACATGCTGTCCCTGAGGATGCGCGCATCGCGATAGCCCAGGGTGTTGTAGTAGGCGATGATGGCTTCCTTGTCGGCCTCGTAATCGTCCCGGATGAGCTTGGAGGCGGCAAACAGCCTTCGCTTCAGGCGCGTGCCCTTCATCTGCTTGCGCAGCTTTTTGTCCTTTACGGCGGTATTGCCGGTGAAGGCAATTTCCTTGATCTTGACCTTTTTCTTTTTGTCCACTTCAAACTGCAAGCGCACGGCATTGGTGCGGGATTCATCCGCAAACTCGTTGACCTTGACCTCGGCGTCCAGATAGCCTTTTTCCACGTAGTACTCCCGGATGGCATTGCTGGCATTGGCCTTCACGTTTTCGGTCACAATGCCGCCTTTGAGGAGGTACTTGTTCACTTCGTCGTTCAGGTCGTCGTGCCGCGACTTTTTGGCTCCCTTGTACGAGTATTTGCTGAGCCGGGGGCGCTCTTCCACGCGTATTTCAAAGAAGACCACATCCCCGATGATCTTTTCGATGCTGAGCTGCACATCGGTGAAGAGGCGAAGCTTCCAGAGGGATTTGATGGCTTTCGGTATGGCGGGCCCCGGCAGCCTGACTTTGTCGCCTACGCGCAGTCCGGAAATGCTTATGATGGATTTGTCGTCACTGAATTCGGCACCGGTCACTTTAATGCCGCCGATCTCGTAGTCTTTCGCATCGCCGTATTCCATGACGGCTATGGAATCGGTGGCGGTAGTATCCTGACCATGGGCCCATGCCAGGCAAAGTAAACAGGTAGCGGTCAGCGCGATGTGTTTCAGTAGGTGCATGCCTTCGAATGCCGGAATGTTCATGTGCCGCGTCTCATCGTTTTTTTCCACCCCAAGGGTACAGGCATTACCTGCGGTACTAAGGAGCGGAGGCCGGTAGGTGAGGTTGTATTCAGTGAATGATTTGTTCGCTGATCTTGCCAAAACGTCGTTCTCTGTTCTGAAAGTCGATCAGCGCCTGATAGAAGTGTTCTTTGCCGAAGTCTGGCCAAAAGACCGGTGAAAAGTGAAATTCGGTGTACGCGCATTCCCACAACAGGAAGTTGCTGAGGCGGTGCTCGCCGCTGGTGCGGATGAGCAGTTCGGGTTCGGGCATATCCGCCGTGCTCAGAGCGCCCTGGATGGCGTGCTCGTCCAGGGCTTCGAGCGGCAGCAAGCCCTCGCTGACCTGTTGCGCCAGCTTTTGACTGGCCTGCACGATGTCCCATCGCCCGCTGTAATTGAGGGCCAGCACCAACGTCATGCGTTGATTGGCGGCGGTGTTGGCAATGCCTTCCTTCAGGGCTTTATGCGTGGAGGCGGGCAGGCTGTGCAGCTCGCCTATGGCCTTGAGCCGGATGTCATTTTTGTTCAGGGTGTTAATTTCCTTGTACAGCGTATCCACCAGTAATTGCATGATGGCGCTCACCTCCCGCTTGGGCCTGCTCCAGTTTTCGGTGGAAAACGCGTACAAGGTCAGGTAGGAAATGCCCAGCTCCGCAGCAGTTTCGGTGATTTCCCGCACGGTTTTCACCCCGTTCCGGTGACCGAAAATGCGGGGTTTGCCGTGTTTTTTTGCCCACCGGCCATTCCCATCCATGATGATCGCCACGTGATGGGGCAGTCTCTCCAGGTCGATCTGTAGTTTTAAATCCATAGTCCTCTCAGGTCTACGCACACTGACGCGCCCATCGGATCATGGGGGAACACGACAGGGGAGCTAAAACTTACCACCACACCAACCAAAGAAAGCCAATACCCTTGGCGAAGCACGGCGGTCCACACACCTTCCGCCACACATACAACTAGACTGCACGACGCCCACTTTCGCG
>JAJDFU010000417.1 GCA_020528935.1 Saprospiraceae bacterium
AGACGTGTAGAAGAGACAGACCTCAAGCAATGGGTGCAGGAACGCCTGCGGGCTGCCGATGTGGATGTGCACTTTGATTGGCTCAGCCATCTGGAGCGGCAACTGAACCGCGATGTGATCAAACCGGAAGAAGAGCGCCAGCTGATGCGGGCGATACGCGAGTTTCGGGAGCCGGGCTTTTATTTCACCAAGTTTTTCGAACTCGCCCGCTCTTACCGCCACTACCTGCTCATACGCATGCGCTACCGCCATCACGCGCAGGTGGACGCTTTCCTGCAGCAGTGGCAGCCCGCCTATGCTCACAGCGCGGCCGCCAGTGAACGGCTGCATCAGGCCACGCTGGACATCGTGAAGCAGTACAGCCAGGGTGCAACGCAATCCTTGCAGTGGGAAGACTGGCTGACGGATGTCTTTTACGACGAGCAGATGGATGGGCTGAACCGGTATATGGCCCTGGTGCGGCTCACCTTCATCTACTTCAACTACCGGCAGTTTGAAAAGCTGCGCGACAAGTTTGACTACATCGACGGCTTGTTTGCCCGTGGCAAATACTATTCCCGGCGCTTACTGGTCAATTACTACGGCAACCGGGTTTTGCTGCACACCAAATTCAGGGAGTACGACAAGGCGGAGTACTACGGCTATCTTTCCATACGGGATAAGAACAGCGATTACATCATGTACGTGAACAACCTGGGGGCCGTACTGCTGCGGCAAAAGAAATACGGGGAAGCTCTGGGGCTGATGCGGGCGGCCTATCCGGAGATGAAGGCCACGGCCAATATGCACAACCGCATTGGTTTTGTAGCCTTCTATCTGAAATGCCTGAATGCCAATGGCCAGTACGATCAGGCAGAGCGCTATGCGGAGAACTTTCTGCGCGCCTACAAGGAGGAGGTGTTTGCCTATCGCTGGCACATCTTTTTCTCGGCTTTCCTGGAAGCCTTGCTCAAGCTGGAAAAATACGGCAAACTCACCGGGGTGGTGCGCAAGCACGGCTTACTGCAGCGGGAAAAGGCGTACCGCAACAGTGCGAATTACCTGCCGACCATTCCATGGTACAACGCCATTGCAAAATACAAGGAGGGCGAACTCGATTCCGAAAACCTGTATCACCTCATGAGCAGTTCCATGGGCCGGCTCCGGGAAGGGCTGGAAGGAAAAAGACACCAACTGGAAGATCTCATGCAGGAGATGCAGCCTTTCGTACCCGGCATCCTGAATCGCATCCGGGAAGAACTTCCCCTCGCGTGACCGGAGGCGTCAGACGCGCTCCGTCAACCGGCCTTCATAATGCTTGATCAGATGAGCCTGCTGTTCAGCAATTTTGTTGAGCAGTCGCAGTTCTTCACTGAATTCCTGCTCCTGATGTTTCCATTGGGGTGTGGTGCTGAGTTTCTTTCTACGGCGATTGATATCGAGGATGCGTTGCAGGGCGTGGTTGAGCGTGTTTCTGGACTTGATCAGTTTGCGCTTTAACGCTTGTTTCATCATACCGCTTTTTGGTTTGGTTAGGCGGAAGTTTTCACTCCTCTCCAAATTTACTAAAAAAAACAACACGGCGCACGAAATAGATTATGCCCAAACAAAAAAAATCCTTGCAATAATTTTACCGCCTCCGCGTTCAGTCGAATCCCTTTACGCCGTGCACCGAGGTGTAACCGGCCTTTGCGGCCTTGCCGGGATGAACGATAGGGCTGGCCGCATGCGCCATGTGGGTGGCTTCGTGAAAACCGCACAGGATGAGCTTGAGCTTGCCGGGATAGGTGCTGATATCGCCCACGGCGAACAGACCGGGAATATGGGTCTGGTAGTCTTCCGGATGGACCACCACCTGGCCGTCCTCGATATTGAGGCCCCAGTCCAGGATCGGGCCCAGCTGGGGGCAGTAGCCGAATAGCGGCAGGAAGTAATCGGCGGGCAGCCATTCCTCCCCATTGGCTTTGTGAAAGGTCTTCACCTTCCGGATCTGGTCATCCTCGCCCTGTACATCCACCACCTGAGTGCTGGTGAGCAGCCGGATCCGTCCGGCTTCGGCCAGTTGCTTCACTTTTTCGGCGCTGTCCGGTGCGCCGCGAAAGCCTACGCGGCGATGCACCAGGGTGAGTTCGGCGGCTACATCGGCCAGTTGCATGCACCAATCCAGGGCGCTGTCGCCTCCGCCGGCGATCACCACGCGTTTGTTCCTGAACTGTTCCGGGTCGGTAACCTGGTACAGGATGCTTCGCTCTTCGAAGGGCTGCAGGCCCTCTATTCGGGGCTTGCGCGGTTCAAAGCTGCCCATGCCGGCGGCCAGGGCGACCACCGGTGCCTGAATTTGCGTGCCCAGGTGGGTGGTCACGCAGAAGGTGCCGTCCGGTCTTTTCTCCAGCTGTTCGGCCCGCTCGCCCAGGGTCATGCCTGGCTTGAACGGGGCCATTTGTTCCATGAGGTTGGCGATCAGGTCCTCGGCCAGGATAGCGGGATGGCCCGGGATATTGTGTGGTCCTTTGTACAAATCCCCGTGCC
>JAJDFU010000472.1 GCA_020528935.1 Saprospiraceae bacterium
TAACTCGTCTCATCCAGCTGTACCTTGCCCCGGAAGGTGTAGAACACGAAGCCCGTGTACAGCAGCACCAGGGGCGCACCGATGGCGGCAAACAGCAGCATGATGCCCAGGGACTTGTCGGAACTGGAGGCGTTGTGCACGGTCAGGCTGTAGCTTTCGTCCAGGGTGGAGAGGATGATGGTGGGGTACAGCTCAAAGGCGACTACCATGAGCAGAAAGGCCATAGTCAGCGAGGAGAATACGAATGCCTGCATATACTTGCGCTTGCGCACCAGGCGCGGGATATTGGCAATGCTGAGGAAGGCCAGCAAAGGCAGGACGAAGAGGGCCGGAGCCTGCTTGAAGTCGTCCGTGAGATGGGGAATGTAGATGAGGGTGTAGAGCGTGACGATGGCCAGGCTGAGGATGAAAAAGATGATGGCCCGCCGCAGCAGGATGGTCACCTTGGCAAAGAGGCGCCCTTCCGTCTTCATGGTGAGGTAGATGGCCCCGTGCATCATGCAGATGGCCAGGGTGGTGACGCCCACCATGAGGGCGTAGGGATTGAGAAATTCCAGCCAGCTGCCGGTGTATTCCTTATCCGGTCCCAGGGCCATGCCCTGCAGCACATTGCCCAGTACCACGCCCAGGAGCAGGGCCAGCATGGCGCTGGACACGCTGTACACCACATCCCACAGCTGGCGCCACCACTTCATGGGTTCCTTGCTGCGAAACTCGATCCCCACGGCCCGGAAGATGAGGAAGGCCAGAAAGAGCATAAAGGGGATGTACATGGCCGAAAGGAGCGAGGCGTACACGTCCGGGAAGCCGGCAAAGAGCGCCCCGCCGCCGATCACCAGCCACACCTCGTTGCCGTCCCATACGGGCCCCACGGCGTTGAGGGCGATGCGCCGGCTCTTCTCTTTGTTCAGGAACAAATGCCAGGCCCCGGCCCCCAGGTCGAAGCCGTCGAGTATGGCGTAGCCGCTGAACAGGCCGCCCACCACCAGAAACCAGAGTGTGGGATAGTCGATACCGAGTAGAGTTGCTTGCAGTAGCATAGTAGTATTTTTTCGTTGGCAGTTGGCAGTTTACAGTTGGCCGTTGGCGGTTTTACCCGGTGAAGCCAAAGCCACTTTGGCGACGGTGGGTGCCAGTCGCCAGTTCGTGTTTATCCGGCTTCCGGCCGGTATCAGATTTTCACTCCAACGCCTCCGCCATCTCCTCGTGCCGGGGGCTGTGCTGCACCTTCACGGCCGACTCCGGCCCGGCCTGTATCTTTTTGTTGAGCAGGTAGAGGAAGAGGGCAAAGAGCAGGGCGTAGATCACAAAGAACATGATGAGGGAAAACAAGACCTGATTGGCCGTCACCACCTTGCTGAGGGCATCGCTGGTGCGCAGCAGGCCGTACACCACCCAGGGTTGCCGGCCCATTTCGGCCGAGAACCAGCCCACCTGGTTGGCAATATTGGGCAGCAACACGGCAAAGACGAACACCCACAACAGCCAGCGCTGGTCGAACAGCTTGCCGCGCCACCACTGGAAGCCCGCAAAAAGCGTGAGGGCGATCAGCGCCATGCCGATGGCCACCATGAGGTGGTAAAACTGGAAGATGGCGTTGAGCGCGGTGGGGCGATCTTCCTCGGGGAAGTAGTTGAGCCCCTTGACCGGGGTGTCGAAATCCCAGTCTACCAGAAAGGATAGCCCACCCGGCAACTTCAGGCCGGTCACCTTTTGTTCTTCCTTATCCACCCAGCCGAACAGGTAGAGGTCGGCGGCGGCCAGGCTGTCGAAGTGCCCTTCGAAAGCGGCCAGCTTGGCCGGTTGGTTTTTGGCTACCCCATCGGCGCTCTTGTGGCCGGTAGCCAGCTGGGCCAGCGAAAAGACGATGGCTATACCCAGGGCGATCTTGAAGGCCTTCTTGGACAGCTCCACCGAGCGGCCCTTCAGAATGTAATAGGCGTGCACGCTCAGTACCAGGAAGGCGCCGGCCAGGAACGCGCCGATCCACACGTGCATCAGGCGGTCCATGCTGGAGGGGTTGAATACCATGGCCCAGAAGTCGGTGATCTCGGCCCGGGCTTCTATGCCTTCCCCCACGATGTGGTAGCCGGCCGGTGTCTGTTGCCAGCTGTTGGCCACCACGATCCAGACGGCGCTGAAGAGGCTGCCCAAAAAGACGCCTATGGTGGAGATGAAGTGCACCACCGGCTTTACCCGGTTCCAGCCGAAGAGCAGCACACCCAGGAAGCCGCTTTCCAGGGCAAAGGCGAAGATCCCCTCGGCCGCCAGGGCCGAGCCGAACACATCGCCCACGTAGCGGGAGTAGGTCGCCCAGTTGGTGCCGAACTCAAATTCCATTACAATGCCCGTAGCTACCCCGATGCCGAAAGTGAGGGCAAAGATCTTGATCCAGAAGCGGGTCATCTGCTCGTACTGCTTGTCGCGCGTACGCAGGTACATGCCTTCCATGATGACGAGCAGCAGCCCCAGGCCGATGCTCAGGGGCGGGTAGATGTAGTGGAAGGCGACGGTAAAGGCAAACTGAATCCGGGCGAGGATCTCTACATCCATAGTCAACGGTGATTTT